>CAZNXR010000289.1:1804-3769 GCA_964576815.1 uncultured Caulobacterales bacterium
CGCTCGGCGTCGCCGGATTTCAGCACCATCGCCGCCAGCGTCTGCTTCGCGGGATAATACCAGTAAGGCGGCTCGGTATAATTGAGCCCCGCCTGCAGGGCGACCGCCTCCTCCATGTAGCCGATCGCTTCGCCGAGTTTCCCTTCGGCGGCGCTCGCGCGCGCCATCACCGTTCGGTGCTGAATCTTGAGGATGCCGGGCGCCGGGATGAGATTGTCGACGAGGACCTTGAAGTCCTCCTCCTTCAAGATCGCAGCGATCGCATCGGCCTCCTTGCGCGCGCCGGCGCTGTCGCCCTGACGCGCAAGCGCTTCGCCGCGCGCATAATGCCAGGCCGCCTGCAGGAACGGGGCCTCCGCGCCCGGCGCAGGAAGCGCCAGCGCCTCGGCGGGAGCGGCGAACTGCGCGTAGGCGTAATAGGGCGCCGCCTTGATCGGCGAGGCGAGCGGCACGGCGATCGCCATATCGACGGGGATTTTCGCGTCGAGCTTTCTCGCCATCTGCAGCGCCGTTTCGCGATCGCCGGCCATTTGCGCCGACGTCATCACGAAGTGCACGTTGTGAACGTAATACCCGAACTCGAACATCGGGCTCTGGGGGCCGAGCGCGAGCGTCGCTTCGTCCGCCTTCACCGCGTCTATATTGAGATCCATCGACTGCTTGTAGCGCCCGATCCGCGCATAGGTGTGCGAGGGCATGTGGATGAGATGGCCGAGGCCGGGCGACAGGCCGGCCAGGCGATCCGCATACGGAACGGCGCGAAAGGGATTCGTCGTCGCCTCCGTCGTGTGGATATAGAGGTGGATCGCCGGCTGATAGTCCGGGTTGCGCTTGAGGACCGTCTCCAACAGCGCCAGCGTCTTGCCGGCGCGGCCTTTCGGCGTTCTGCCGTCGGCCTCCCAGTAATCCCAGGGCTGCGTGTCCATGTTCGCCTCCGCCGCCGTTGAGGCGACGAAGTCGTCGTCCGGGAAGCGCGCCGCGACCTGCTCCATCGCCGCAGCGAAAGCGAGGTCGAGCGATTTGCGATCGACAGGGGGCTTCTTCGCGTAGCGGGCCTGCAGCGCCGTGATGAGCGCGGCTTCCTTCTCGCTCGCCTTCGCCCTGCGGTCGAAAGCGGCGCGCGCGGCGGCGTAGGCGGGGGCGTTTGCTTCTTCCGCCATCGGAAGATTGATGTTGGGGCCGAGCGCAAAGGCTTCGGCCCAATAGCATATCGCGCAATCCGGATCGGCTTCCTGCGCGGCCTTGAACGCGTTGATCGCTTCGCCGTGGTTGAAGTTCCACATATGCGCGAGCCCGGCGTCGAAAAGCGCCTGCGCGCGCGGGCTCGCCGTCGTGATCTTGTAGCCGATGCCGGCGATCGGGGTCCGGAGCGGGTCGGAGGGCTTCGCGCTTTCGCCCTGCGCCGCCTGCGCGGCGCCGATCGCCGCGAAAAACTGCCGGCGTTTCAGCGCGGCGTCCTGCGACCCGCCGCACAGCGCGCGCGCGACGACGACCGGGTCGATAAACGGCGCCGGCGCCGGCGCCCCGATCTCGAAAGACGAAAATCCGGCAAGGCCGGCGGCCCCGGCGGCGCCGAGGAACAGCAGTTTTTTCATGGTTCTCTCCCGCTTCAATTCTGTTCTGCCGCGCTTCCCCCGCCCGGGGAGCGATTGACCGCGGCGCAATCCGCCGCCGACACAACTTCATTTCACTATCGGAAGCATGCTTAAAGCAGCCGATGGCTGCGCAATCAACCCACAACATCCACGAGTACACCGTCTCGGAACTCGCCGGCGCGGTCAAACGCGTCATCGAGGACGGCTTCGGATTCGTGCGCGTTAAAGGCGAGCTCGGCCGCGTCACGCGCGCCGCGTCCGGCCATGTCTATCTCGACCTCAAGGACGAGAACGCGACGATCTCGGGCGTCATCTGGAAGGGAACCGCGCAGCGCCTGCGCGTCGATCCCGAACAGGGGATGGAAGTCGT
>CAZNXR010000290.1:0-3744 GCA_964576815.1 uncultured Caulobacterales bacterium
TTGATCGCGGCGCGGCGTCAGTCCGTTTTCGTCCGTTCTTCGTCTCGCCGACGATCGCCGCACACGTATCGCCGACGCTTTTTGCGCGGCGTTTGGGTCAAGGCCGCCAAAGCCTGGAAGGAGGGCAAGAGCATGACCGCCAAACCTGTCGTGAGGACCTTCTTCGATGAGCCGAGTTTCACGGCCAGTCACGTCGTCCACGATCCGGCGACGAAGGCTGCTGCAATTATCGACTCCGTGCTCGATTTCGACAACGCTTCCGGGCGAACATCAACGGCGTCCGCCGATGCGATTATCGCCCATGTGAAGGCGGAGGGGTTGAAGACCGAGTGGATCCTCGAAACCCATGTCCACGCCGACCACCTTTCCGCCGCGCCTTATCTGAAAAAAAGTCTCGGCGGCAGGATCGGCATCGGCTCGAACATCACCACGGTGCAAGAGACTTTCGGCGACATATTCAATGTCGAGCCTGCGTTCCATCGCGACGGCCGGCAATTCGACGCGCTGTTCGACGACGATGCGACGTTCAAGCTCGGCGCGATTGATGCGCGCGCCCTCTGGACGCCGGGGCATACGCCGGCCTGCCTCACCTATCTGATCGGCGACGCCGCGTTCGTCGGCGATACGCTGTTCATGCCGGACTACGGCACCGCGCGCTGCGATTTCCCGGGCGGGGACGCTGCGACGCTCTATCGCTCGATCCAGAAGATCTTCGCGCTGTCCGATGCGACGCGGTTGTTCCTTTGCCATGACTACAAGGCGCCGGGGCGCGATCATTTCGCATGGGAGACCACAGTCAAGGAGCAGCGCGAGCGCAATGTTCATGTCGGGCGCGGGGTTTCGGAGGCCGAGTTCGTCAGGATGCGAACGGCGCGCGACAAGACGCTTGCGATGCCGAAGCTCATCCTCCCCTCCGTTCAGGTCAATATGCGCGCCGGGGAGTTTCCCCCGCCGGATGAAAATGGCGTCCGCTATTTGAAATTGCCGCTCAACGCGCTTTAGAACGAAAAAAAGGGAGAGCGCATGAAACACCAGATCGTCATCGTCGGCGGCGGGGCAGCCGGCCTTGCCGCTGCTGCAGGCCTTTTGAAGCGCAAGCGCGGTCTCGACATCGCCGTCATCGAACCGAGGGAGGAGCATTACTACCAGCCGGGCTGGACGATGGTCGGCGGCGGCGTCTTCGATTACGCCGTGACGGTCCGCCCGGAATCGATGGTCATGCCGAAGGGCGTGACGTGGATCAGGAAAGCCGCAAAAGCGTTCGAGCCCGATGCGAACGCCGTCGTTCTCGACGACGGCGCGCGCGTCGAATACGACTTCCTTGTCGCGGCCCCCGGCATCAAGCTCAATTTCGCGGCCGTCAACGGCCTTGAAGAAACGCTCGGCAAGAACGGCGTCACGTCGAACTATCAGCCGGGGCTTGCGCCGCTGACGTGGAATTTCGTGCGGCGGATGAAGGGCGGCAAAGCGATCTTCACGCAGCCGCCGCCGCCCTTCAAATGCGCCGGCGCGCCGCAGAAGGCGATGTACCTGTCCTGCGACGAGTGGCGCCGCGCGGGGGTCCTTAAAGACATTTCCGTTACGTTCTGCAGCCCGGCGCCGGTGCTGTTCGGCGTCGCGGACTATGTTCCGGCGCTGATGGAATACGTCAAGGCCTACAACATAGACTTGCAACTCGGATCGACCCTCATCGCCGTCGATGGCGCCGCGAAGAAGGCGACCTTCCGGGAGAAAGACCTAAGCGGCGCCGAGATTGAAGCCGTTCGTGATTTCGATTTCCTGCACGTATCGCCGCCGCAGGTCGCCGCCGATGTGGTGCGCGACAGTCCGCTTGCGGACGCGGCCGGCTGGATCGACGTCGATCAGGCGACGCTGCGCCACAAGAAATACGCCAATGTCTTCGGCCTCGGCGACGCCTGCAACGCGCCGAACGCCAAGACCGCCGCTGCGGCCCGAAAACAGGCGCCGATCGTCGCGGAGAATTTGCTCGCCGCGATGGCCGGCGCTCCGGCGCCCTTCGTATATGACGGCTACGGATCATGTCCGCTGACGGTCGAGCGTGGCCGCATCGTGCTCGCCGAATTCGGCTATGGCGGAAAATTGCTCCCCACATTCCCCGCCTGGCTTAACGAGGGAACGAAGCCCAGCGCCTTCGCCTGGCGATTGAAGGCGCAGGTCCTGCCATGGGTTTACTGGAACCTTATGTTCAGAGGCCATGAATGGTTCGCCGAGCCGACCAACAGGAATCCGGCTGCGTAAGGCTATGCGCGCGTTTCTGAAACGGACTGTCCCGATACTGCGCTGGGGGCCACACTATACGCGGGCGGCCTTCGCCGACGACGCGCTTGCGGCGGCGATCGTGACGATCATGCTGATCCCGCAGTCGCTCGCCTATGCGCTGATCGCCGGCATGCCGCCCGAAACGGGCCTTTACGCCTCTATGCTGCCGCTCGTCTTCTATGCGATTTTCGGCACATCGACGGCGCTCGCGGTCGGTCCCGTCGCCGTCATCTCGCTGATGACCGCCGCCGCGGTCGGCGATGTCGCCGCAAAGGGATCGGCGGACTACGCTTCGGCGGCGCTAGCGCTCGCCTTCCTCACCGGGCTCATGCTCATCGCGATGGGCGCCCTCAGGCTGGGGTTTCTCGCGAATTTTCTCAGCCACCCGATCATGTCCGCCTTCATCACCGCGTCTGGCGTCCTCATCGCCGCCGGACAGTTGAAGCACATCCTCGGCGTAGAGGCGGAAGGCGATACGCTGGTCGAGATCGTCGCCTCGCTCAGCGCGCATGCGAGGAACGCCCACGCGGCGACGCTGGTCGTCGGCGCCGCAGTCATCGGCTTTCTGCTCTTCTCACGATCGCTGCTGAAGCCGCTGCTCCTCCAGCTGAAAGTCGGTGAGCGCAGCGCAGCGATAATCGCCCGCGCTGCGCCGCTCGCCGCGGTCTTCGCCACGATCCTCGCGGTGCGCGCGTTCGAGCTCGATGCCGGGGGCGTCGCGATCGTCGGCGACACGCCGCGGGGTCTTCCGCCATTTGCAACCCCGGCCTTTGATGCGGATCTGTGGCGCGCGCTTCTTGCGCCCGCGCTCCTGATCGCCGTGATCGGCTACGTTGAATCGGTGTCCGTCGCGCAGACGCTGGCGGCGAAACGGGACGAGAAAATAGATCTCGATCAGGAGCTGATCGGGCTCGGCGCGGCGAATGTCGCGGCCGGCGTTTCAGGCGGCTTTCCGGTGACCGGCGGCCTTGCGCGATCGGTCGTCAATTTCGACGCCGGCGCAAGGACCCCGGCGGCCGGCGCCTTCGCCGCGGTCGGCATCACGCTCGCGGCGCTGTTTCTGACGCCCGTTCTGCACGACCTGCCGAAGGCGACGCTTGCGGCGACCATCATCGTCGCCGTGCTGTCGCTTGTCGATATCGGAGCCATCCGACGCACGCTCGCCTATTCGCGCAGCGATTTTGCAGCAATGGCCGTGACGATCGCCGGCGTATTCCTGTTCGGCGTCGAGGCCGGCGTCGTCGCAGGCGTCATCCTGTCAATTCTCGTACTCCTCTACCGCGCCAGCCGGCCGCACTCGGCGATCGTGGGCCAGGTGCCGGGCACGCAGCATTTCCGCAATGTGCGCCGCCATAAAGTGATCACCAGCCCTTCAGTGGTGTCGCTGCGCATCGACGGGGACTTCTTCTTTGCAAACGCCGGCTTCATCGAGGAACGCGTCTTCGCCGCTGTGCGCGAGACGCC
>CAZNXR010000291.1:0-3714 GCA_964576815.1 uncultured Caulobacterales bacterium
CGGGCGCCCGCGGTTCGCCGGCGCAGATGAAGCAGCTCGCCGGCATGCGCGGCCTGATGGCCAAGCCCTCGGGCGAGATCATCGAGACGCCGATCATCTCGAACTTCAAGGAGGGCCTCACCGTTCTCGAGTACTTCAACTCGACGCACGGCGCCCGCAAAGGTCTCGCCGACACGGCGCTGAAGACCGCGAACTCAGGCTACCTCACGCGCCGTCTCGTCGACGTCGCGCAGGACTGCATCATTCGCGAGCTTGATTGCGGCACGGAGAACGGCATCACGCTCGACGCCGTCATCCAGGGCGGCGAGACGATCGTGCCGCTGTCGCAGCGCATTCTCGGCCGCACGGCGCTGGAGGAAATCAGGCATCCGGAAACCGGCGCGGTTCTCGCGCGCCGCAATGACGAGATCAACGAGGAGCAGGCCGAGGAGATCGAGGGCGCCGGCGTCGTCAAGGTGCGCGTGCGTTCGGTGCTTACCTGCGATTCGAAGGTCGGCGTCTGCGCCAAGTGCTACGGCCGCGACCTTGCGCGCGGCTCGGCGGTCAATGTCGGCGAAGCGGTCGGCGTCATCGCCGCGCAGTCGATCGGCGAGCCGGGCACGCAGCTCACCATGCGCACGTTCCACATCGGCGGCACGGCGCAGGTCGGCGACACCTCGTTCATCGAGGCGAGCCATGACGGCAAGATCGTCCTTGAAAACCGCAACGTCGTCAAAAACTCCGACGGCGACCTCATCGTCATGGGCCGCAATACGCTCGTGAAGATCGTCGACAAGGACGGCAAGGAGCACGCGTCCTACAAGGTCTCCTACGGCACGAAGCTGAGGATCGACGACGGCGCCCGGGTGACGCGCGGCCAGCGCATCGCGGACTGGGACCCCTATACGCAGCCGATCCTCACCGACCTCGCGGGCAAGGTGAAGTTCGAGGACCTTCAGGAAGGCTTCTCGATGCAGGTCGTCGCCGACGAGGCGACGGGCATTGCAAGCCGCGTCGTCATGGACTGGCGCGCCAATCCGCGCGCGGCGGCCCTGAAGCCCGCGATCGTCATCACGGATGACAAGGGCAAAGCGCTGAAACTCGAAACCGGCGGCGAAGCGCGCTACCAGCTGCCCGTCGACGCCATTCTGTCGGTCGAGGACGGCGACGTGATCCGCGTCGGCGACACGCTCGCGCGTATTCCGACCGAGGGCGCGAAAACCCGCGACATCACCGGCGGTCTGCCGCGCGTCGCCGAACTCTTCGAAGCCCGTCGTCCGAAGGATCATGCGATCATCGCGGAAGCGGACGGGCGCGTGGAGTTCGGGCGCGATTATAAGAACAAGCGCCGCATCCGGATATTGCCGACCGACGAGAGCCTCGAGCCGATCGAATATCTCGTGCCGAAGGGCAAACACATCTCCGTGCAGGAAGGCGACTTCATTGGGAAAGGCGAGTTCCTCATCGACGGCAATCCCGCGCCGCACGACATTCTCCAGATCCTCGGCATCGAGGCGCTGGCGAATTATCTCATCAATGAGATTCAGGAAGTCTATCGCCTCCAGGGCGTGCCGATCAACGACAAGCACATCGAGGTGATCGTTCGCCAGATGCTGCAGAAGATGGAGATCTCGGATCCGGGCGACTCGCTCTTCCTCAAGGAGGAGCAGATCGACAAGATCGAGTTCGAGGAAATGAATGCGCGGCTCGAAGACCAGGGCAAACGCCCCGCAAAGGGCGCGCCGGTACTTCTCGGCATCACCAAGGCGAGCTTGCAGACGCGGTCGTTCATTTCCGCCGCCTCATTCCAGGAGACGACGCGCGTCCTCACCGACGCCGCCGTCAACGGCAAGGTCGATAACCTCGAAGGCCTCAAAGAAAACGTCATCGTCGGCCGCCTCATCCCGGCGGGCACCGGCGGCATGATGTCCCGCCACCAGGTAGAGGCCGAGCGCCGCGATCAGGCGATGATCGCGGAACGCGAACGCCGCGCGGCGACGCAGGCGATCGCAGCGCCTGCGGAGGAGCAGCCTCAGGCGGCGCAGTAATACGCTCTTTCAGTGATCGTAACCGATCACTGAAAGGTATCCTCGCTTCGCTGCGGGCGCGCAGTCGCGCTTGCCGGTTCTCGATGAGTCTGGATCATCGAAAACCGGTATAAAGCGCTGGCGGCTCAACGGAATGGAAAGGCCTCGCCCCAATAAGGCGAGGCTTTTTCTTTTTGGCGCCCGTTTCGACCAAGATGAGGAATTTTTCTTCCGCTCATCCCCGCGAAAGCGGGGCTCATTCAATCGCCAGCGTTGACCGCCGCCCGGGCTTCGGCGTGCGTCGATACCGCCGCAGTCGCCGGGCGCTCGAACAGGAACGCCATCTGGTCGACAAACCGCTCATTCTGCACGTAGTCGGCGAGGCGGCCGAAGGCGTTCGCGGCCAACCGCTCGCGTTCTGCGTCGTCAGCGAGCAGCCGGGCGACGACTTCGCCGAGATCGGTCATATCCCACCGGACCGGCGCGTAGGTCTCATTTGCGACATAGAGATCTGGCGCGGATTCGAGATGGTCCATGGACTGCTTGATGAAGACGGCGCCCGCGGCGATCGCTTCAAAATCACGCCAGCAGATTTCGCCGAAACCGAAAGGGCTGAAGCAGAGCTTCGAGTTTCGCATCTCCGCCATGAACGCCTCCCGATCGACGGTCGCCCCTGATGTGCGCGTGACGCCCGTTAAGGCGGCGACCTTGGCGACCGCGTCCTTGCGCATGGCGCTGTAGGGGCCGGCTACGTTCCCTTCCGCGAGACGGGCGTGAAGGTCGATGGTGCGGCCGGAAAGCGGCGCGCTGAGCTCGCGTTCGAATTCATGAATGAGCGCCGGCGCCGTAAAGAAATTCGGGAACAGCCGCAGTTTTGAGAGAAAGTCCGGCGGCGCCGGCCAGACGACATTCGGCAGGGCGATCCCGTAACGGCGTCCGTAGAAGTCGCTGAGGAGCGTGTCGCCGTAGGTCTCCTGGCCGTATTTCGACCGGTCCTTGATCAGCGTCTTCTTCAGGTAATAATCGATGTGATCGTTGACCGTCGCCGCAAGCCTGACGTCCGACGGCGCGAAGGAATCGAGGAAGGCCAGCACGCCGCCTGGCGCTGCCGCACGAAGCGACTGTAGCAGCCGCTTCAAGGCGTCGTCGCCGATCCGGAACCAGGTCTGCGCAATGGTGACGTCGGCGCCCCTCAGTATTTTCTCCGGATCGGCGATCGTCTGCGTGACGTTTCTCAGCTTTACCTCGGCGCCGAACCGCCGCCGGAACGCATCGGCATAATGAAGGAAGGGATAGACCTCGCTGATGCTTATGCGGTTGGGCTCATAGTAAACGGCGACCTTGGGGCCGCTCGATCTCGAGAACGGGCCGGGCGTGAATGAGCCAAGACGCGGGAACACCGATTTCCGCGTCGAGGCATGTCGGACAAGTGATCGAAAGACCTGCACTGCCGCTCCGAATGCCCCAATCGAACGCCGAGACGAAACTTGCCCGGGTCAGCTCAACCCGTTGGATCACGCCGTACCGGCAGGCGCGATCCGCATCGGAGTTTGAGACGCGAATCGCCTATCGATACAAGGATTAAGCAAAAACGGCCTTAATCGACTATGCCGGGGGCAGGGGATTCCGCTCGGTTCAGAGGACGGTGTGGGCGACCTGCGCTATCGTGCGCCGTGAATTTCTCTTAAGGCGGCAGGCTTCCTGACCG
>CAZNXR010000292.1:0-3692 GCA_964576815.1 uncultured Caulobacterales bacterium
AAGGTTTCGAGGCCGTGTCGTGCGACGGCGGGGCGGCGGCGGTCAGCATGGCCTCACTCCGCCTGACCGGCATTGGCGCCGGGCTGCAGCCAGGCCATCCGCGCGCGCAGTCGGGCGCCGGTCTTTTCGATGTCCTGCTCCAGATCCTGGCGCAGCAGGGCGTCGTAGCGCGGCTTGCCGGCCTGATTTTCAAGGATCCAGTCGCGCGCGAAGGCGCCGGACTGGATGTCGGTCAAGACTTCGCGCATGCGCGCGCGCGTCTCGTCATTGATGACGCGCGGGCCGGAGACGAGATCGCCGTATTTCGCGGTCTCGGAGACGAACTGATGCATCTTCGCGACGCCGCCTTCATAAAGAAGATCGACGATCAGCTTCAACTCGTGCAGGCACTCGTAATAGGCGACTTCAGGCTTGTAGCCGGCCGCGACGAGCGTCTCGTAGCCCGCCATGACAAGCTCGGTCGCGCCGCCGCACAGGACCGCCTGCTCGCCGAAGAGGTCGGTTTCGGTCTCCTCGCGGAACGTCGTTTCGATCGCGCCCGCCGCCGTGCCGCCGATGAGGCTCGCATAGGCGAGCGCTTTTTCCTTCGCCTTGCCGGTCGCATCCTGATGCACGGCGAACAGGCAGGGAACCCCGCGGCCCTTTTCATACTCGCGGCGCACGAGGTCGCCCGGGCCTTTCGGGGCGACCATGATGACATCGACGTTTTTCGGCGGCTTCACGCGGCCGTAGAGAACCGTGAAGCCATGCGCGAAGAGCAGCGCGTCGCCCTCTTTCAGATTGGGCGCGACCTCGTCGGCGAAGATCTTTTCATGCGTCATGTCAGGCGTCAGTATCGCGATAAGCCTTGCGGCCTTAGTCGCGTCGGCGACGCTGGCGACCTCAAGGCCGTCTTCGGCGGCGCGCTTGGCTGTCGGCGCGCCTTTGCGCAGGCCGACAATCACCTCGACGCCGGAATTTTTCAGGTTCAGCGCATGCGCGCGGCCCTGGCTGCCATAACCGATGACGGCGACGGCGGCAGACTTGACGGCGGCGGGGTTGGCGTCCTGTTCGCTGTAGAGTTTCATGACCGGTCCTTGTTCAGTCGGCGGATGATTGAAGGGTGACCGCGCCCTTCGACGCGGAGGAGACGAGGCGGGCGTATTTGTCGAAGACGCCGCCCATTTTCGGCTGCGGGCGCGGGGTGAAAGCGGCGCGGCGCGCGGCCCAGTCTATACGGGCGTCGATCCGGCGCCGCTCGGCGTCGATGGTGAGGATGTCGCCGTCCTTAAGGAGCGCGATGGGCCCGCCATGTGCGGCTTCCGGCGACACATGGCCGATGACGAAGCCGTGGCTCGCGCCGGAAAAGCGCCCGTCGGTGATCAGCGCGACCTTGCCGGCGAGACCCTGGCCGGCGAGCGCGGCGGTGACGGCGAGCATTTCGCGCATGCCGGGCCCGCCCTTGGGCCCTTCATAGCGGATGACGGCCACGTCGCCGGCCTTGATCTCGCGGGCTGAAACCGCGGCGAAGGCCGCTTCCTCGCCGTCGAAGACGCGCGCGGGGCCTTTGAAGGCGCCGTCGCCATAGCCGGCGGTTTTGAGGACGGCGCCCTCCGGCGCGACGTCGCCGTAGAGAATGCGAACGCCGCCGGTCGCCTTGAACGGCTTGTCGACCGCGCTGACGACATTCTGCCCCGGCGTCTCGTGCGCTGCCGCGAACTCCTCGAACAAGCTCCGTCCACTGACGGTCGGCGCGTCGGCAAGGCGCCCGCCCTCCATCAGCCGCTTGCCGAGCAGCGCGACGCCGCCCGCCTCGTAAAGATCGCGCGCCAGGTATTTTCCGCCCGGCTTCAGGTCGGTGATGACCGGCGTTTCGCGTGAGAGCGCGTCGAAGAGGTCGATCGAAAAGGGAATGCCGGCTTCGGCGGCGATGGCCGCGAGGTGCAGGACCGCATTGGTCGATCCGCCCGAAGCGACCACCGCGGTGGCGGCGTTCCTCAGCGCCGTCGCGGTGACGAAGGATCGTGCGGATATTCCTTCAAGCGTCAACGCCGCCGCGATGCGCCCGCAGCGTTCGGCTTCGCTCGTTTTTTCGGGCGCGACGGCGGGAACGTCGCCGGCGCCCATCGGCGCAAGGCCGAGAAAAGCGAGCGCCATCGCCATCGTGTTCGCGGTGAACTGGCCGCCGCAGGCGCCGGCGCCGGGGCAGGCGCTGCGCTCGATGGCGTCGAGCGTCTTGTTGTCAATCGCGCCCGCCGCGTGCGCGCCGACCGCTTCGAAAACGTCCTGGATGGAAATATCCCGGCCTTCGCAGCGGCCGGGCATGATGGTGCCGCCGTAGAAGACGCAGCCCGGAATATCGAGCCGCGCGAGCGCCATCGCGGCGGCGGGGATCGTCTTGTCGCAGCCGACCATGATGATCGCGCCGTCGAGGGAATGACCGCGCACGGCGAGCTCGATCGAATCGGCGATCACTTCGCGCGAAATGAGCGAGGCGCGCATGCCTTCGGCGCCCATGGTGATGCCGTCGGAGACGACGATGGTGTTGAAATCGATCGGCACGCCGCCGCCGGCTTTGACGCCCGCGCGCACCGGCTCGGCGAGCGCAGCCAGATGCAGGTTGCACGGCGTCACCGTCGACCAGGTGTTGACGACAGCGATCAGCGGCTTGTCGAGATCGGCGTCGCTGAGGCCGGCCCCGCGCAACATGGCGCGCGCCGGCGCCCTGTTGGGGCCCTTGGTGATCGCATCCGATCTTTTGCCGCCTCGTTCCATCATCGTCCGACCATGGTAAAAAGTCGCAAACAAAAACCGCCCCCTCTCGGGAGCGGTGCGGTGGTTTTCGGGTCTCTTCGCTGTCTTCTAGCTTCGAACCCTCGCCATCGCCGCCCCCGGAGAGCTGCGAATAAGGAGTACAAGGCCAAGGAGGAGGAGCCCGGCGAAAAGGACGGGAGCGCTGGCGTTCGCCAGTCCCTCGATCAAACCTTTTTCGACCAATTGCGCCATCACGGCGGGACCCTCTGGTTTTCCACCACTCTCGCGGCGGTACGCCAGACCTAGCCCACGATTTTGCGACCGCACAAGTGAAAAATCGCGGGGATCGTCATTTTCTTTCGGAAAGCGCCGAAAGAAGCGCAGAAGCGTAGCATAAAATGCTAACTCTGAAAATAACCTCGATTGGTTAACGGGTTATTTGGGGCGGCCTGCGCCGGCAGAACGCCCCGCGGAGGCGCTCAAGAGCGCACCTGGCCGGTCCCGCGCACCACCGTCTTGAACGTCGTCAGCTCCTCAACGCCGACAGGACCACGAGCGTGGAGGCGCCCTGTCGCGATGCCGATTTCAGCGCCGAAGCCGAACTCGCCCCCGTCCGCGAACTGGGTCGAGGCGTTGTGGAGGACGATGGCGCTGTCGATCGCGCTGAGAAACCGTTCGGCCGCGCCGGCGTCCTCCGTCACGATCGTTTCGGTGTGGCTGGTGCCGTAGCGCGCGATATGGGCGATCGCGCCCTCGACGCCGTCGACCGCGGCGACGGCGAGGATGGGAGCGAGATATTCCGTAGACCAATCATCTTCGGCGGCCGGCTCGGCCGTCGGGTCAATGGCGCGGACGGCCGCGTCGCCCCTCAGCGCGCAGCCTGCTTCTTTCAGCGCCGCCGCGACCGGCGCGTAGAGGTCGGCGAGGCGCGCCCGGTCGATCAGCAGCGTTTCCGCCGC
>CAZNXR010000293.1:0-3689 GCA_964576815.1 uncultured Caulobacterales bacterium
CGGCGGCAAGCATTGCGGCGATCGTCTCCAGCGCGTTCTCGGGAAGCCCCGGCCGCGGGCCGCCGCGATGGGCGGAAACAAGCGCGATTTCGCGTTCTTCGAGGCAGTCGAAGAAGCTGTTGAGGTCGCCCTCGGGCGCGATGCGCCATCCGGCGGCGGAAACGGCGTTCGGCGGCGCGCCGGGATCGGCGGTGCAGGCGGCGAGCAGAAATAGGGCTGAAAAGCAGGAAAATCGCATGGGGACTCAGGGCTTCAAGATGATGGCGCCGATCGTCTGGCCGGCTTCGAGGAGGCGGTGGGCGTCGGCGCCTTTCGCCAGCGGAAAAGCGGCGGCGATCGTCGGCTTGAGCGCGCCCGAAGCGAGAAGGTCGAACAGCGCCGAAGCCATCGCCGGCAGGCGGTCAGGCGTTGCGTAGTGGAAGAGCGAGGGACGCGCGAGCGTGAGCGAGCCGCGGCGGGTGAGGTCGAGCGGGGCAATGGGCGGCACAGGCCCTGAGGCGTTGCCGAAGCTCACCATCATGCCGCGCAGCGCAAGGCTGTCGAGCGAGGCCTCGAACGTCGCCGCGCCGACGGAATCATAAGCGACATCGGCGCCGCGGCCATTCGTCAGCCTGCGGACGGCGCTCGCGATATCGGGCGAGGCCCCGCGGTCGATGATGTCGCAGACGCCGAGACTGCGAAGCGCCGCTTCCTTGCCCGCGCCGCCGACGACTGCAATCACCCGGGCGCCGAGTTGAGCCGCCCATTGGCAGAGCAGCAGTCCGACCCCGCCCGCCGCCGCCGTGACGAGCGCCGTCTGCCCGCGTTGCAGGGGATAGACCTGTCGAAGCAGCATTTCCGCGGTCAGCCCCTTGAGGAAAGTCGCGGCGGCCGTATCGTCGGAAAGTCCATGAGGGATGCGCGCGGCGCGGCCGGCGTCGATAACGATTTCTTCAGCATACGCCCCGCCCCCGGAGAGATAGGCGACACGCTCGCCGTCGCGAAAGGACGTCTCAGCGCCGGCGGCGATGACAACGCCCGCGCCTTCCTGGCCGAGCGTTGCCGGGAGCGAAACCGGGTACAGCCCTTTTCGCTGGTAGATATCGATAAAATTGACGCCGATCGCGGTGGTCCGCACGCGGATTTCATTCGGCGCCGGCGTGCGGGACGGGCTCTCGCGGAGCGCGAAATTCTCCGGGCCGCCGATCGCGGTGAGTATGAGTTCTTTCATCAATCTTAAGCCAAGGTTGAAGGCTCGCCGATTTGCGCGCCGGCGCGCCTGGCGCCTATATGGCGTGAAAACGGAGTCCCCGCCATGCGCCTCACCATCAATGTCGATCTGACGCCGCAGGAAGCCCGCGCCTTTTTCGGCATGCCCGACGTAGAGCCGCTCAATGAGATGGTCGTCGCGGAAATGATGTCGCGCGCCAAGGACCAGATGGACACCCTCGCCGACCCCGAGCGATTTCTCGCCCGCTGGATGGAGATGAGCGGGAAAGGGATGGACGCATTCCAGGGCCTCATCGGCGCAGCGATGAACGCCGGTGCGTCCGCAAAGAAGAAGTGAAGAAAGAAATCGTCAAGCCGCACCCGGACGGGCGGACCACGATCTTCGCCCGCGCTACCGGCCCGGGGAAAGCTGGCGTCGCGGTATTCCGCATCTCCGGACCGCAGGCCTTCCCAATCGCGCAAGCCCTTTCAGGCGCTCTGCCGCCGCTGCGGTCGGCCGCGCTCCGTACGCTCCGCCATGCGGACGGGACGATCGACGAGGGCCTGGTCATCCTCTTTCCCTCGCCCGCAAGTTTCACTGGCGAGGACGTCGCGGAGTTTCATCTCCACGGATCGATTGCGGTCGAGGATGCGCTGTACGATGCGCTTCGGGCGCTCGGCGCGACGCCCGCCGGGCGCGGCGAGTTCACCCGCCGGGCGCTTTTGAACGGCAAGCTCGACCTTGCCGAGGTCGAAGGACTCGCAGACCTTCTCGACGCCGAAACGGCCATTCAGCGAAAACAGGCACTGGGTCAGCTTGGCGGGCGGCTTTCGGGGCTCGCCGAAGGCTGGCGGGCGCGGCTTGTCTCCATTATGGCGCCCCTCGAAGCCGAGATCGACTTCCCCGACGAGGACGGCGTGCCGGCAGGCGTTTCGGCGACAGCGGTCGCCGCGATCGACGCCCTCCTCGGCGAACTCGAACAGTCGAAAGCCGGCGCAAGACGCGCGCGCGCCGCCCGCGAGGGCGTGAAGATCGCGATCATCGGCGCGCCCAACGCCGGGAAGTCATCCCTCCTCAATGCGCTCGCGGGATCGGACCGCGCGATCGTGTCGGAAACGCCGGGAACGACGCGCGACGTCATCGAGGCGCGGCTCGATCTCGGCGGTACGCTTGTGACCCTTTTCGATACGGCCGGCCTGCGGGATGACCGGTCCGACCCGGTCGAGGCGGAGGGCATGCGCCGTACACGGATCAAAATGGGACAGGCTGACCTGCGCCTGCTCGTCGTCGATGTTTCACGTGAAACACCGGGGTTTCCGACCTACCGGTACGCCTTCGGGTATGACCTCAGCGAAAACGATCTCCTCATTTTTAATAAAATTGACGCCAACGCATCTTTCGTTCGTCCCGATGTTTCACGTGAAACATTTCTGGTGTCGGCGAAAACCGGCGCCGGCGTCGATGCGCTGATCGCGCGGCTTGCGGCGATCGCCGCGAGCCTCGCCGGATCGGGGGTCGATGCCGGCCTGACGCGCGCGCGTCATGCGGAAGCGGTGGAGACCGGCATCACTTACCTGCGCCGCGCTCGCGAGAAGGTGACGGCCGCACCTGAACTCGCCGCCGAAGACATGCGCCTTGCCGCGCGCGCGCTCGGCGCAATCACCGGGGCGGTCGGCGTCGACGACCTGCTCGATGCGATCTTTTCAAGTTTCTGCATCGGCAAGTAGGCGCCGCGGCGTCCTTCCCATTTCCACAGCCCCGTCTATATGAGCGCGCATGAAGTCATTCGACGTCATCGTCATCGGGGGCGGCCATGCGGGCTGCGAGGCCGCAGCGGCGGCGGCGCGTAAGGGCGCAAGGACGCTTCTTGCGACCCACAAGGCGGCGACGATCGGCGAGATGTCCTGCAATCCGGCGATCGGCGGTCTCGGCAAGGGCCACCTCGTCCGCGAGATCGACGCCCTTGATGGCTTGATGGGCCGGGCGATTGACGAGGCAGGCATCCAGTTCCGGATGCTCAACCGCTCCAAGGGACCCGCCGTCCGTGGACCCCGGTCGCAGGCCGACCGCAAGCTGTATCGCCAGGCGATGCAGCGCCTGATCGCCGAAACGGCCGGGCTTTCCGTTCTGGAGATGGCTGTCGAAGACCTTCTGGTGTCGGCGGAGGCCTCGGTTTTCGGCATCCGGGCGGCGGACGGGACCGAATACCATGCGCCCGCTGTCGTATTGACGACCGGCACGTTCCTGAAGGGCGTCATCCATATCGGCGAAAAGCGGATCCCGGCGGGGCGCGTCGGCGAGGCGCCGGCGATCGGGCTTTCGGACCGTCTTTACGGCCTCGGCTTCCGGATGGGCCGCCTCAAGACCGGAACCCCGGCGCGGCTCGACGGTCGGACGATCGACTGGGCGAGCCTTGAAATGCAGCAGGCTGACGCTGAGCCGGTCCCGTTTTCCTTCCTGACCGACCGTATCCGGGTCCCGCAGATCGCCTGCGGGATCA
>CAZNXR010000294.1:0-3688 GCA_964576815.1 uncultured Caulobacterales bacterium
TCCCCGCGCAAGCGGGAATGAGCGGGGAGATTCGCGACTCAATCTGCTCGCAATTTGCTCTAGTGTTTCTGGACAGTGGCGCTGCCGACCGAGAGGTCGCGGCGGGCCGACACCGTCGTGACGACAAGGCCTGCCATCGGGTCGAGGAAGGTCATTGCGAGGAACAGGAAATAGGTCGAGTTCCCGTAGCCGGGCGCCAGAATGAAGAGAAGGAGCGCGACCACGAAGACGAGGAACGACAACAGGTGATTGGTGATCGACGCCGTGCCGACCTTCGTCGCGCGCACCAGTTCGACGAACAGCAGCCCGACGCTGCCGAGCAGGAAGATCGTGCCCCAGGTGACGCGCCAGATGTCGCCGGAATACATGTTGAGTTCAATGACGACGATATCATGCCACGCAACGCCGTTGGCGCCGCCCATGCCGGTGAGCGTCAGCACTGAGTAGATGATCAGGCTGATGGTGAGGAGCGGAAACACTTGCAACGCCATGGCGGCCGAAACTCCCTCTTCGCAGCCCCCCGGGGCGGCGGTTCTAGTCCGGCGCCTTCATAACATGCCTCGCGCCGGGCTCTAGCTCTGAAATTGTGACAGGCGCCCGGGCGCGGGCTTTCAGCCACACTACCCCGGCGAGATCGCGAAAAGCGACGGCGAGTCGCCCCAGATTGGTGTATTTCGACCGCCCATGCACGCGGGCGCGGTGACGGACAGGCGCAAACGCCGTCTCGAATCCTTCCCGCCGCATCAGGGCCGGCAGATAGCGATGGTTGTGGTCGAAAAAAGGGAGCCGCAGATAGGCGTCCCGGTAAAAGGCCTTGAGACCGCAGCCGGTATCGGCCGCCCCATCGTCAAGCAGGCGCCGGCGGATGCGGTTGGCGAGCGCCGAGGCGCCCTTTTTCGACGCCGGGTCCTGACGGTTGACCCGCTCGCCCCCGACCATGGCGAGCAGCGGCGAGGCGCCTTCGCGCGTCAGCGCCTTGTAAAGCGCCGGAATGTCGGCGGGATCGTTCTGGCCGTCGCCGTCGATCGTGACGATGACGGGCGCCCGAGCGGCAAGGACGCCGGTTCTGACAGCCCGGCTCTGCCCGGCGTTGACGCCGTGGGCGAGGATGCGCAGCGACGGAACGGTTTTCCTCGCCGCCAGCAGCGCGGCGCGGGTGCCGTCGCGGCTTGCGTCATCGACGGCGATGATCTCGTGCGCGAGGCCGGCGAGCGCGTCGGCGATTTCCGCGACAAGCGCCGCGGCCCCGCCCTCTTCATCGTGCATCGGCGCGATGACGCTGAGCGCCGGCGCCCCCGCAGAGGGCGTGCGGTCGAACGCATAGATCGGCGCCGGGGTCGGTAGGGGCGGCAAGGCGGGTCCTTGATGTCGTCGGCGGCCCGGCTCATCGCAGAATCCCGGCCAAATGCAAACGCTGGACGTCTCTCGCCTCCCCCTCGTGGGGAGGCCAAAACCGCAAAGCGGTTTTGGGTGGGGGTTGCTTCGCCCAAAACCAGGCGCCGACGATGGTTTTTGCTGCTGACCCCCACCCGAAATTTGCTTTGCAACTTTCGACCTTCCCACAAGGGGGAGGTAAGGGTCCCTCATTCTTACGCTGGCGTAACTCCCCCGCGCTGACATCTCCCATAAGCCCCGGTATGGAGGCCGCGCATGGATTTTCAGCGGTTCCTGACGGAGCGCGGCGCGAGGGATGCGGCGCGGCGCATGGGTCTTGTCGGCCTAGTCGCCGCGATGATGGGGCTTGCCGGCCTTTTCACGCTGCCCCCGCTCGACCGCGACGAGGCGCGCTTTGCGCAAGCTTCCGCGCAGATGCTCGAGACCGGGGATTTCATCGTCATCCGCTTTCAGGACGATGAGCGCAACAAGAAGCCCGCCGGCGCCTATTGGCTGCAAGCGGCGAGCGTCGCTGCGTTTTCGGATGTCGAGGCGCGCGCGATCTGGGCTTACCGGCTGCCGTCGGTCCTCGCCGCGGCGCTCGCCGCCGTCTTCGCCTACGCCGCGATCGCCCGGTTGTTCGATCCCGCCGCCGGCGTCCTCGCCGCGCTGTTGCTGGCGACCACGCCCGTCTTGGCCGCCGAAGCGACGATCGCCAAGACCGACGCGCTCCTCCTCGCCTGCGTGACGGGCGCCGTCGCGGCGCTTGCGCATCTTTTCGCCGCGGCGCGCGAGGGCGCGCGTGCGACCTGGACGCCCGCCGCCGCCTTCTGGATCGCGATCGGCGCCGGCGTTCTCATCAAGGGGCCGATCGTCCTTCTGGTCGTCCTGCCGCTCGTCCTCCTCACCGCGCTGCGCTTCCCGGAGACGCGGCCGATCCGGACGCTGCGCCCGCTCGCCGGCGCCTTGATCCTTACCCTGATGATCGGTCCCTGGGCCTATGCGATCGGCGCGGCGACCGAGGGCCGCTTTTTTGCGGAGGCCGCGGGCGCCGACATGTTCGCCAAGATCGGCGCGGCGCAGGAGAGCCATGCCGGGCCGCCGGGCTATCATCTCCTCCTTGCGCCTGTCCTCGCCTTTCCCTTGGCGGCGCTGATCGTTCCGGGCCTCATTGCGGCGTTCCGCCTGCGGAGGGAATTCAACGTGTTCTTCCTTCTCGCCTGGCTGATCCCCGGCTGGCTGATCTTCGAGATCGCGGCGACGAAGCTGCCGCATTACGCGCTGCCGCTTTATCCCGCGCTCGCCGGCCTCGCCGCCCTCGCCGCCTTTCGCCCCGAGACCGCGCCGCGCGCCGCCTGGCGCGCAGGCGCGGTCGTCTACGCCGCCGCCGGCCTTGCGCTCGCCGGCGCCATGGTCGCCTTGCCGCTGTTCGTGGGCGCCGAGGCGTCCCTCCCCGGCATCGCGGCGGCGATCGTCGTTGCGGGGCTGAGCCTTGCTGCAGCGACCCAGTTCTGGCGCGCCGCGCCGCTCAACGGCGCCGCCTTGTCGATTCCGGCCGCCGCCATTCTTGCTGTCGCCTTGCTCGCCGGCGTCTTGCCTAGCCTTTCGCCGCTGGCGCTGTCGCCGCGGCTTTCCGCAGCGCTCGACGAGGCGGGCCTTCACCCGTTGCGCGACGGCGCAGCGACGCCTGCGCTGGCGGGCTTTTATGAGCCGTCGGCGGTCTTTCTTCTCGGCACGAAGACGACGCTTGGATCGGGCGCTGCGGCGGCGGACGCGCTGATCGAGCGCGGCGCCCCGGCGCTCGTTGAAGAGCGCGAACGCGAAGCGTTCGAGGCCCGGCTCAAGGAGCGGGGCGCGCGCGCCGCGACGGTGGCCGTCATCGACGGTTTCAACTATTCGAAGGGCCGGCGCGCGAGCCTCACCGTTTTTCGCCGCGCAGATGAGGGGGCGAGCCCTTGAGTATCAGGGCCCAGTTTCTTGCAACGCCGTGGCGGCGTTTCCTGACTGTGGCGCTGGCGCTGACGGCGCTGCGCGTTATTGCGCTCATTCTCGGCGACCCCAATCTCGGCCCCGACGAGGCGCAGTACTGGTTCTGGAGCAAGAGCCCCGCTTTCGGCTATTATTCAAAGCCGCCGGTTGTCGCGTGGTCGATCGGCGCGACGACGGCGCTGTTCGGCGACAGCGAGTGGGCGGTGCGGCTGTCCGCGCCGCTGTACCAGCTTGGCGCTGCGATCTTTATCTTTCTGACGGCGCGCCGCCTCGCCGATGATCGCGCCGCGTTCTGGGCGGGCGTTTCCTGGCTGACGATGCCGGG
>CAZNXR010000295.1:0-3678 GCA_964576815.1 uncultured Caulobacterales bacterium
ACGGTTTCCCGCCTACACACTTTCCAGGCGTGCGCCTTCGACCACTCGGCCACCTGTCCCGCGGCGCGCTTCTATCGCCGGCGCAAGGGGCGGCGCAACCCTTGCGAGGATTTGCCGGGCGGGCGGACGCGCGATAGTGTTCCCCGGTAAGCGCGTAGAGAGGGGCTTTGGTCATGGCGGCGTTCCGCTTTGTTTCCTGGATTCTGGTGGCGGCGGCGCTGGCGCTGCTTGGGGCCGACGCGGTGTCGTCCCTGGAAGCGGGCGAGCCGGTCATCCGCACCTCGGGCGAGATTCTGGCGCTCATCGGCGTCAACGGCCCCTCCGTTGCGGAAAATTCCCCGGGCGGCATGGCGAAGGCGCTGACGACGCTCTTCAATCTGCCGCTATGGGCGGTGCTCGGCCTCGTCGGCGTCGTCATGACGCTGATTTTCCGGCCGATGGAATAAACGGGACGAAGGATTTCCATGAAACGCGGACTTTTGATCGCTGCGGCGCTGGCCGTCGCGGCGGGGTTGTATGTCGCCTACAGGAAGGCGGACGACTACGCGGGCGTCGGCACGGGCTACATGGCGAAGATCGCGTGCTCGGAGATTTTCCTCGCCAAGCGCGACGCGCTCGACGTGCTCGAAGGCGAGTTCGAGAACATTTCGCCCGCGCTCGAGCGCGTGACGCTGAAGATCGACTCGGACAAGCGCACGGTCGCCGGGTCGATTTTTGGTCTGGGGCGCGCGGAGGCGATCTATCGCGACGGTTACGGCTGCACGCTGAAGCGCGGCCAGTTAGCGGACACGCCGCCGCTGGCGCCGGTCGCCGACAAACCCTTGCCCGAGGCGCGCGCTGGGTCGGCGACGATGCGCAACGATATCGACTACGCGGCGATCGAAGCCGCGCTCGACGCTTCGTTCGCCGACGAAGAGGCCGCCACGCGGTCGTTTCTGGTTCTCAAGGACGGCGCCATTGTAGCCGAGCGTTACGCGGAGGGCTTCTCAGCGACGACGCCGTTTCTCTCCTGGTCGATGGCGAAGAGCGTCACGTCAACGATGACCGGCGCCGCGGTTCATCTGGGATTCGTCGACCTGAAAACGCCGGCGCCGGTCGCCGAATGGCGGGGCGACGCCAAGCGCGGCGCGATCACGTGGAACGACCTCTTGCAAATGCAATCGGGCCTCGCCTTCAGCGAGGTTTATGAGGATCCGGCGTCGGACGCGTCGCAAATGCTCTTCCGCGCGCGCGACGCCGGCGCCGTCGCGGCGAAGAAGCCGCTCATCCATCCGGCTGGGACGCATTGGTCCTATTCGAGCGGCACGACGAACCTCCTTCAGCGCACCTTGCGCGAGGCGCTGGAAGGCAATGACGCCGGCTATCACGAATTCGCCCGCGACCGTCTTTTTGAGCCGCTCGGCATGGCGAGCGCCGTCCTGGAGCCGGACGCCTCCGGCACGTTCATCGCCTCATCCTTCATGTACGCGACGGCGCGCGACTGGGCCAAGCTCGGGCTTTTCTATCTCAACGACGGCGTCGTCGACGGCGAGCGCCTTCTGCCGGAAGGCTGGAGCGCCTATGCCGCCGCGCCGGCGTCCGCCTCGGACGGGTTCTATGGCGCGCAGTTCTGGCTCAATCGTCCGGGTACGAACGGGCGGCCAAAATACATTCCGGGCGTGCCCGATGACGCCTATCTGATGGCGGGGTTCGAAGGACAGTATGTGCTGATCGTTCCCGACAAACGCCTCGTCGTCGTGCGCACCGGCATGACACGGGGGACGGAGCCGATGCCGCAGGTCGCGCCGACATTCGCCGCGATCTACGCCGCCGTGCAATGAACGGCTTCTGGGAAAGCCGGACAGCGCCAACGCTTGAGGACTTCGACGCCCTTGCGCGCGCCGCCTTCGAGGCCCTACCCGCGAAGGTGCGGGCGCTATGCGGCGACGTCGTGATCCATGTCGCCGATTTCGCGGAAGAAGACGTCCTCGCCGATCTCGGAATCGAGGATCCGTTCGACCTGACCGGGCTCTATGAAGGCGCCGACATCGTCCGGCAATCGATCGACGACATCGCGCGCGAGCCCAACCACGTTCACCTTTATCGCCAGCCGATCCTCGCCGAATGGATCGATGAGGGCGACATCGCGCTGGGCGCGCTCGTGCGGCACGTCCTCGTGCACGAGATCGGACACCATTTCGGGCTGAGCGACGACGATATCGACCGCATCGAGAACGACGCGGTATGATGTCGGATTACGCCGCCTTTTCGAGGCCGTCGGACCAGTCGCCGAGCTGCGCAAGCGAATTCATTTTCGCCCGGTGCGCGAAGGCGCGCTGTCCCGCCGCGACATTCGCCGTCTTGCCGCCCCACGCTTTCAAGGGTGCGGCCTGCAGCGCGCGGCCGTAGGAGAAGGAGAGCGCCCACGGCATGACATTCTTGTAGTTCGCGTTCATGGCGTTGAGGTTGGCGGTCGCTTCTTCGTCGGACTGGCCGCCCGACAGGAACACGATCCCCGGCACGGCGGCGGGTACGGTGCGGCGGAAGCAGCGCACGGTCTTCTCGGCGATTTCCGCGATCGAGGCCTGCTTCGCCGACTTCTTCCCGGCGATCACCATGTTGGGCTTCAGGATCGTTCCTTCGAGCGGAACGCGCGCGAAATAGAGCTCCTCATAGAGAAGGCCGAGCGTCTGCTCCGTGACCTCAAAGCAGCGGTCGATATCGTGATCGCCGTCCATCAGCACTTCTGGCTCGACGATCGGTACGATGTTCGCCTCCTGGCAAAGCGCGGCGTAGCGCGCCAGCGCATGCATGTTGGCGCGAAGGCACCCATAGGACGGGATCGCGCGGTTCCCTTCGCGACCGATGTCGATGACCGCGCGCCATTTGGCGAAGCGCGCGCCGAGCTTGTGGTATTCGGCGAGCCGTTCGCGCAGGCCGTCGAGACCTTCGGTCGCCTGCTCGCCGGGAAACGCCGCCATCGCCTTGGCGCCGGCGTCGACCTTGATGCCGGGGATCGAGCCCGCCTGCTCGATCAGTTTCACGAGCGGCGTTCCGTCCTTGGCGTTCTGGCGGATCGTCTCGTCATACAGAATGACGCCGGAGATATAGTTCTCCATCGCCTCGGTCGCGCGGAACAGCATCTCGCGATAGTCGCGGCGATTGTCGGCGGTCGAGTCGACGCCGATCGAATCGAAGCGCTTCTTGATCGTGCCGGAGGATTCGTCCGCAGCAAGGATGCCCTTGCCCGGCGCAACCATGGCGACGGCGATCTTGTTCAAGACGTCGAGATTCATCACTCCCTCCGAAACGCGTTAACCGGGTTGTTTCCTGAGCGCGGCGACGCCGGGCAGCTCTTTGCCTTCCAGCCATTCAAGGAAGGCGCCGCCCGCCGTCGATACATAGGTGAAGTCGTCCTCGACGCCCGCCGCCGCGAGGGCCGCGACCGTGTCGCCGCCGCCGGCGACCGCGACGAGGCCCTTTTCTTTGACGCGCCGCGCCGCAAAGCGTGCGGCTTCGAGCGTCGCGGTGTCGAAGGGTTTGGTTTCAAAGGCGCCGAGCGGGCCGTTCCAGACGAGCGTTCTGGCCGCGTCGATGCGGTCTGCAATCGCGTTCACCGTGTCGGGTCCGACGTCGAGGATCATATCGTCGGCGGCGACAGCGGTCGCGGCGCGCACCTGATGTTCCGCGTGCTCCTTG
>CAZNXR010000296.1:0-3641 GCA_964576815.1 uncultured Caulobacterales bacterium
CGCCGCAATCGTCGCGCGCGACCTGAAGCTCGCCTATCGCGCCGGCGGCGGCGCGGTTCAGGCGATTATGTTCTTTGCCCTGACAATCGTGATTTTCGCGCTCGCCAGCGGCCCTGACCGCGCGCAGTTGGCGAAGATCGCCGCGCCCGCGCTGTGGACCGCCGCATCGCTTGCGGCGATGCTATCGTTCGATCGTCTGTTCCACGATGACTATGAGGACGGCTCGCTTGAAGCGCTGACGGAGACGGCCGACCCCTTGGCGCTTGCGGTCATCGCCAAAGCGCTTGCGCATTGGCTTTCGACCTTGCTGCCGTTAGCGGCGGCCGCGCCCGTCCTCGCCTTGCTTATGAACCTCCCGAAGGAGGCGTATGGGCCGCTTGTTTTCTCCCTGCTTCTCGGCACGCCGGCCTTGTCGATGCTGGGGGCGCTCGCCTCCGCGTTGACCCTGGCGCTGCGCCGGGCCTCCATTCTGATGGTGGTCCTGACGGTCCCCATGATGACGCCGGTCGTGATCTTCGGCGTCAGCGCGTCGCAAGCGGGCGCGGCGAGCGAACCCCAATTCGCGCCGGCCCTTATGATCCTCGCCGCGATAAGCCTCTTCGCCTGCGTCTTTGCGCCGCTTGCCGCGGCGGCGGCGATCCGGTTCAACATGGATTGAGCCCAGTGTTACCGATGTACGATCTCGCCAATCCAGACCGATTTGATCGCTTCGCGCGCGCAGCAACTCCGGTTGTCGCCGCTGGCGCGCTGCTGCTTCTGGCGGCGGGACTTTATCTTGCGCTCTTCAACTCGCCGGCGGACTATCAGCAGGGCGAGAGCGTACGCATCATGTATGTGCATGTGCCCGCCGCGTGGATGGCGCTGATGTGCTATTCGGCGATGGCGCTGTCGTCCGCGGTCGGTTTTATCTGGAAGCACCCGCTCGCCGACGTCGCGGCGAAATCGACGGCGCCGATCGGCGCCGCGTTCACTTTTCTTGCGCTCGTCACCGGCTCTCTTTGGGGCAGGCCGATGTGGGGGACATGGTGGGCTTGGGACGCGCGGCTGACCTCGGTCCTCATCCTCTTTTTCATGTATCTTGGTTACATGGCGTCGTGGTCGGCGTTCGAGGACAAGGCGCGCGCCGCGCGCATCGCGGCGATTATCTGCATCGTCGGATTCATCAACGTGCCGATCATCAAATTCTCGGTTGACTGGTGGAACAGCCTTCATCAGCCCGCGAGCGTTTTCCGCGCAGACGGGCCCAGCATCCATTCATCCATGCTGACCCCGCTTCTGCTCATGGGCGTCGCATACACGCTGATTTTCACCGCCCTGCTTTTCATGTCCATGCGCGCCGAACTCGCCGAACGACGGATCGCCCGCATCGAGGCGGCCGCGCGCGCGCCGTCAGAGGTCAATGTCGCATGACGAAGCGAAGCCGGCGCATCTTGTTGATCGGCGCTCTTCTGGGAGCGACGTCGATCGCGACGCTGCTGGTCCTGGCCGCACTGCGGGAAAGCGTCGCCTATTTTTACACCCCATCCGATCTCGCCAAGCTCGCCGAACGGCCGGCCGGCCTGTTGCGCCTTGGCGGACTTGTCGCGCCGGGAAGCGTTCAGTTCGCCGCGGGCGGCGATGCGACCGTCAATTTCACGATCAGCGATGAATTTGCGATGACGCCGGTGACGTATCGCGGCGTCCTCCCCGATCTTTTCCGAGAAGGCCAGGGCGTCGTCGTGCAGGGCCGCATCAGCCCCGAAGGCGTCGTCGTCGCCAGTGAAGTGCTCGCCAAGCATGATGAAAACTACATGCCTAAAGAAGTCGCCGACGCGCTTAAAGAGCAGGGCCGCTGGAAAGAAGACGGGACGACGCCCTGAGGCGCTCCTTGCCGAGGGCCGCCCACTCAAGAATTCTGTCGGCCGCGATGTCCGTCGCGGGCGCCGCATCGACGGCGAGCGACTTCAGGATCGTGTCAAAGGCCGACGCCTGCTCGACATAAGTCTCAGGATCGTTGATTAATTGCAGCAACGCGCCCGCGAGGTTGGGGCCGTTGCATTCCTGTTGAAGCAGTTCCGGAATGACAAAACGGCCGCCGGCGACATTGATGATCGAAACATAGGGCGTCCTCAGCACCGCCCGCGCCCACAGCGCTGTAACCGGATCGAGCCGATAACCGACGACCATCGGCGTGCGGTTGATCGCAAGCTCCGTAGACGCCGTGCCCGAAGCCGTCAGGCCGATATTCGCGGCCGCCATGGCGTCGCTCTTTTCCTCGGCGCCGACAATGATCGGATCGCCCGCGAACGCCGCAAGCTTCGCGCGCGCCATCCGCTCAACGCTCGGCGCAACGACCGCGACGATCCGCAAACCCGGCACGCGGTCGGCCAGCAAGGCCGCCGCCTCGCCAAAGGGCTTTGAAAGCCGCCGCACTTCGGTCTTGCGGCTTCCCAACATCACGGCGAGCAAGGGCGCGTCGCCCAGCCTGCGACGGGCGCGGAACGCCGCGCCGTCGCCGCGCGCACGCCACGCCGCCTGAAAATTCGGATTGCCGATAAACTCAGCCCTGACGCCCGCGGCGTGGAAATAGGGCGGCTCGAACGGAAGCAAGCACAACACCGCATCAAAGTGAGATTTGACGAATTTCACGCGGCCGGGCCGCGACGCCCAGACCTGCGGCGCTGCGAGTTTCAGCAGCATCGTTTCCGGCGATAGCTTCTTCAGCCGCATGGCGACAAGCCGCGCAAAGGCCCATCCGTCAATCAAGACGGCGACATCAGGTTTTTCCCGTACAACCGCTTCCGCGATCATCTCTGCGCGTTTCAGGGCGGCAGGCGCGGCGCGCAACACGTCGCCAAGGCCGATAACCGACAACGGTGCGATATCGAAAATGCTCGCCAGTCCGGCGCGCGTCATCTCCGCGCCGCCGCAGCCGACAAAAACAGTATCCGGCTTGCGCGCCCCTATCGACACCATGAGGCCCGCGCCGATCGCATCGCCCGACGGCTCAACTGCGGTCAGCAGTACCTTCAGCGGGCTCATTTAAGCTCAGCGGGCGTAAAGCCGTAAACAAAGAGGCCGAGACGGTCCGCTTCCCGGCGTACCGCGTCGATGTCGATCACCAGCGTCGCCGCGGCTTCGACTGCGATACCGGCAAGGCCCGCGGCATCGGCGCCCTTCAGCGTCTCGACGCCGACGGTCGGCAGATCGACGCGGCGCTCTTGCCCCGGCTTGGGGCGCTTCACGAGCACGCCGTTACGTCCGTCGCCGCCGCGCGCCGACGCAGGAAGCGCGGCGCAGCGAGAAAGCACGCCGTCTGTTCCCTCAGCCGCTTCGATCGCCAAGGTGAACCCCGAAGCGACGACCGCCGCCTGACCGACATCAAACGGTCCGAGCGCCGCGACGATGGCAGCCGCCTTCTTGATGTCGATCCAGTGGCCGGTTCCGGGCGCGACTGTCCCGATCGGGCCCGGCGGCGCGGCGAGGGAGGCGAGCACCTCCTCCGCGCCGACGACCAGCAAGCCCTCGGCCTCAAGCGTTTCGACCAGCACATTGAGGAGAGCGCCGTCGCCCTTCGCCGCCGCGGCGATCACGCGCGGCAGCAAGGCTGCGCCGCGCCAGTCAGGTTTCAGTTTCGAAAAATCAGGGCGGCGCACGACGCC
>CAZNXR010000297.1:0-3613 GCA_964576815.1 uncultured Caulobacterales bacterium
AAAACCGCGTACACTTTTGCGCACGCCGCTCTAAGGCAGCCGGGCCTCGATCTCCCGGGCCCATGCCGGGACGATGTCGGCGGCGCGCCCGTAGCGGCGCTTGGTGAAGGCCGACGCGTTTTCGGAAGGTTCGAGATTCATCTCGACGCAGGGGACGCCAAGGCTGCGCGCCTCGGCGACGAAGCCCGCCGCAGGATAGACTGATCCGGATGTGCCGATCGACGCGAAAAGGTCCGCGCGGCTCATGGCGTCCGCGATCTCGTCCATGAAGCGGGGGATTTCTCCGAACCAGACGACATCGGGGCGCATGCCGCCGTCGCCCTTGCAGTCCGGGCAGCGCGTCGCGAGCGACAAGGCGCCCGCCCACCGATGAACGGCGCCGCATAGCGTGCAACGCGCTTTCAAAAGCTCTCCGTGCATATGCAGGACGCGCGCGTGGCCGGCGCGCTCATGCAGATCGTCGACATTCTGGGTCACCAGCGTCAGCGCCGGGCCCAGCGCCGCTTCGAGCTTTGCGAGCGCGGAATGCGCAGCGTTCGGCGCGACGGTCTTCAGGGCTTCGCGCCGTGCATTGTAAAAGGAATGGACGAGCGCCGGATCGGCGGCGAAGCCTTCCGGCGTCGCCACGTCGCGCCAGTCATGTTTCGCCCAGACGCCGTCCGCGTCGCGAAATGTCGAGACGCCGGAATCGGCCGACACGCCGGCGCCGGTGAGGATGACGATGCGCGGGCGCGCCGTCACCGGGCGAGGAAATCGCTCTTGCCGAGCGGCACGCCGGCGTTCCGTAGATTGAGATAGGCCGCCGTGACGTGGAAATAGACGTTCGGCAGGATAAAGTTCTGCAGGAACTGATGCCGCTTCATCGTCATCGGCTGGTCGCGCATCGGCACGGTGATGTCGCCGTCCGGCGCTTCGTCGATTTTCGCGCGGTCGAGATCCTTGATGTGGGCGTGGGCTTTGGCGACCCGCTCCTTCAATTGCGCGAAGGTCGTCTCCGTATCCGGAAAGGAAGGAGGCTCGGCGCCCGAAAGGCGCGTCAGGCCGCGCACGGCGATGTCGCAGGCGATCTGAACCTGCCGCGCCATCGTGAACATATCAGGAGACAGCCGCCAGCCGGTGTAAACCGCGTCTTCGACGCCGGTCGATTTGGCGTGCGCCTGCGCCTTGTCGAGCATTCCTTGAAGCGCGCGGAACATCTGGTCGATCGCGGCGACGGCGACGTTGGAAGTCGTATACTGCATGAAATTCTCCGGAGGTCGTTTTTTCCAGTCTAGAGCTTCGGGCGAATGATAGGAATCGCCCAAGCTCTAGTTTTTCGGTGGTCGCGGCGGCTTTGCGAAAAACCGCGTCGCACTTTTGTCGCCCGCCTCTCTAGCCCCAGCCAGGCCTTTGCCAAAGCCGCCCGCAGTCACATAAAAGCGAGCTTGCCATGAAGCGCGTCCTCTTCGTCTGTCTCGGGAACATCTGCCGCTCGCCCGCGGCGGAGGCGATCCTGCGTGCGAAAGCCGCCGGACGCGGGCTCGATCTTGCCGTCGAATCGGCCGGCACCGGCGGCTGGCATCAGGGCGATCCCGCCGACGCCCGCATGATCCGCGCCGCGCATCGGCGCGGCTACCGCCTCGACCATCACCGTGCGCGCCAGGTCGAGTTCTCGGATTTCTACAGTTTCGACATGCTGCTGGCGATGGACTTCAGGAACCAGGCGGACCTTCTCGCCATGGCGCCGCCGAACCGCGAATGCGACATCCGCCTGTTCCTCGATTTCGCCGACACGGCGGCGCGCGAAACGCCGGATCCCTATTTCGGCGGCGACAAGGGATTTGAGGACGTTCTCGACCTTATCGAAAAGGGCGCTGACGCTCTCCTCGATCACATCGAGGAAAGCGAGTAGCTCGACACGACTTCGTAATGCGCGGCCTCCGAACCGAGATGCGACTCGAAAAGGTGAAATTCATCGACCGGGAACGGCCCCGCTGCGAACAATCCGTGTTCGGCGCAAAAGAGCTCGGCGTCTTCCTTGGCCGCGCCGTGAAGATAGGCGAGCGTGACATGCGGAATGAACTTGCGCTTTTCATCGAGAAATCCGGCGCGGCGGAGCGCGACGTCGATCTTCGCCTGCAGATGCGACAGCGCCGGCGTCGCCGCCGCCCCCGCCCACAGCGCGCGCGGTTTGCGATCGCCGAAATAGCCGCAGCCTGAGAGCTTCAGGTCAAAGGCGGGCGCCGCAACGCCGGAGAGCGCGGAGGCCGCCTCTGCGAGCCCATGGCGGTCCGTTTCGCCGATGAAGGCGAGCGTCAGATGGAAATTGTCGTCCGGGATCCAGCGCGCCCCGCGCATTCCCGTCTGCAGATCGACAAGCGCATCGATAACGGGCGGCGGCGGAGCGATGGCGACGAAGAGCCGATGCATCGGAAGGCTCCTGACAGGCTGGCGAGCGCGATCCTCGCGCAACACCTCTTTCGAAAGCTTGAATTGCGGCGCCGTCAAGGCCAACGTCGCCGGGAAAAAGGAACGCGTTCAGGAATGCGCGAGCAACGGATTATTTTCCTCGGTTACGGTTTCGTCGCCAAGGCGCTGGCGCGGCGCCTCGCCGCGCGCGGCTGGCGCATCGCCGCCACCTTTCGGCGCGCCGAGCAAAAAGCCGAGATCGTCGCCGGCGGCGGAGAGCCGGTGGAGTGGACGAGCGGCGGCGTCAGCGCCGGCGCGTTCGAGGGCGTCGATGCGATCCTCGTTTCGACCCCGCCCGGCGAGGACGGATGCCCGGCGCTCGCCGCGGCGCGCGCCGCAATGACAAAGGCGTCCCCCTTATGGATTGGGTATCTGTCGACCAACGGCGTCTATGGCGATCATGGCGGCGGCGAGGTTGATGAGGCCTCGCCGCTCCTTGCAACGTCGCCGCGCGGGCGCGCGCGGATCGCCGCCGAGAGCGCCTGGCGCGCCTTCGCCGACGACAGGGGCCATCGGCTCGTCATCTTTCGCCTGCCCGGCATTTACGGCCCGGGCCGCTCGGCGATCGATCAGGTGCGGTCAGGGCGCGCGCAGCGCATCTACAAGGAAGGCCAGGTCTTCAGCCGCATGCATGTCGAGGATATCGCCGCCGCCGTTGAGGCGAGCCTCTACCGGCCGGAAGCGGGCGCGCTTTTCAATCTCGCCGATGATGCCTGCCGGCTCCTCGGCGTTCCATCGCCGCCGCTCATCCCTATCGAAAAGGCGGAGCTCTCCGACATGGCGCGCAGCTTCTACGCCGACAACAAGCGCGTCTCGAACGCGCTGATGAAGCGGGCGCTAGGGCTACGGCTTCTCTACCCGACCTATCGCGAAGGGCTGCGCGCGATCCTCGACGGCGAGGTCAAGCGGGTTTGAAAATGAGCGCGACGCCGTTGTTGCAATAGCGCAAGCCCGTCGGCGACGGGCCGTCGTCGAAAACGTGGCCCTGATGCCCGCCGCAGCGCACGCAGTGATATTCCGTGCGCGGAACGATGAGCTTCCAGTCGGTCTTGCGCCCGACGGCGTTCGGCAGCACGTCGAAGAAGGACGGCCAGCCCGTGCCGGAATCGAATTTCTGGTCCGACCGGAAAAGATCATAGCCGCAGCCGGCGCAGGCGAAGACGCC
>CAZNXR010000298.1:0-3607 GCA_964576815.1 uncultured Caulobacterales bacterium
AGGCGACGTCAAGATCGACGATGATGAAGAGAATGGCGACGATGTAGAATTGAACGTCAAACTTCATTCGCGAGTCGTCGAAGGCGTTGAACCCGCATTCATAGGTCGAGACCTTTTCAGGATCAGGCGCATTGGGCGCAATGACCATCGGCGCCAGCGTGAAAGCGAGCGCAAGGCCGATCGCGATCACGAGGAAGACGATGATCGGCAGCCAGTCGAGCAGGAATTCGGGCGTCGCCAAGGGACAAGGCTCCGGAGTTTGAATCGCGCCGGACCCTATGGAGGTGCACCGCGAAAGGCAACGCGAAACAGCGTCGCGCGGGGGTGGTGGTCGGGGCCTGAAAACTGTAACGCAAGCAACCGGTTAGGCGCTGATTATGTCACAATCGCGCAACCGCCCCACCCGCCCATCCCCGCGCAAGCGGGGATCCAGGAAGCAGGCGCGGCGCTTTGGTTTCGTGGATTCCCGCTTGCGCGGGAATGAGCGGGGATAGCTGGTGCGCGGTCAACTGTCGTCAGTTCGGCTCAGGCGTCTCGCCTTCGGGCGGCTGCGGGTCGCCGTAGCCCTCCTGCCCTTCCTTCAGGAATTCCGACCAGTCTTCGGTTTCCCAGAATCGCTCATCAAGCAGCTGGTTGCGCATCGGCCCCGGAATTGCGGAATCGAGCAGCTTCTTCTGTTCCTCGCGCGAGGCGGCGAAGGCGGCGAGATTGGCGATGTCGTCGCCTGAAAGGTCGATGACATAGCCGAGTTCGAGCGACTGGAATTCGACCATCGCCGGCGCGCCGCGCCACATGCGCGCGGCGAAGCCCAAGGGGTCGGACTTCACGAAGTCATCCGCGACATCCAGCGCCGGGGCGGCCTTGCCGCCGACGCCGTTGATCGAATGGCAAAGCACGCAGCCCTTCTGCACGAACAGCGCGCGGCCCATGGCGGCGTCGGCCGCGGCCATAGCGCCGACGGGCGCTGGCGCCTCCGGCGCTTTCGCGCAGGCGGCGAGCGAGAAAACGGAGATCAGGAAAATTACCTTGCGCATGGACCAGCCCTCCATGCTGAAAACGATGCGCCGCGCCGCCAGCTTTTTCAAGCAAGCCGCCCTGCCGATGAACCCTGCCTCGGAAATGGTGCCGGCTGAGGGGATTGAACCCCCGACCTTCGGTTTACAAAACCGCTGCTCTACCGCTGAGCTAAGCCGGCGTCCTGCGGCGGTGTCCCTAGGGCAAATTCCGGCGGCGCGGAAGGGCGTGCGGCCTTAAGGCGGCTTTCGCGAGGCGCCCGGCGCGCCGTAATGAACCGCGATGAACAGGATGCAGTCCCTTGCCGCGCTTTTTGCGATGACTGTCGCCGGGTGCGGGTCAGAGCCGCCGCCCGCGCAGACGATCGAGGAGCGCGGGCTGTCGGCGTTCAGGGCCTGCGCGGTCTGTCATGCGCGCACCGATCCTGCCGACCCGGCGACGCCGCGCCTTATCGGGCCGAGTCTCTTTGGAATCGTCGGCGCGCCGTCGGCGCGGCTTTCTGATTACGATTATTCGGCGGCGATGCGGCGCGCGGGCCTCGTCTGGGATGAAGCGACGCTCGACGCCTATATCGCGTCGCCGAGCGCGATCGTGGCGAATTCGCGCATGAGCTATCCAGGCGAGGCGGACGCAGAAACGCGCGCGGCGATTATCGCGTATTTGAAGACGCTCAAATAATTACGGCGTGACGATCGCGAAATTCGGATCGGGCGCGTCGAAGAAAGTGCGAAACGCGTTCCAGCGTTCGCCGTCGCCGTCGATTTTTGCCGACGCCGCCGGCATGCCGGCGAACATCGCTGCGAGAAACGCCGCGCGCGGCAGCGCCAGCGACACATCCGCTGCGGCGTGCGCGCCGCGTTCGTGGACAAGAACGCCGTTCCTCACCGTCACCGCGAAGGCTTCCTTGCGTTCCGGAAAGGCCAGATTGAGCGTCATGTCGCGCGCCTTCGCCGGATCGATGCGCACGGCGAGAAGGTCGAGGAGCGTCGCGGACGGCGTCGCCGCGATGAAGTCGACGCCCTGCCCGACCGGCGGCGAGGGCGTCACGCCCTCGGTCAGTTCGCGCGCCGCCGTCAGATACATGTTTCGCCAGATCGCGCTTTCGGCCTGATAGGCCATCTGCCGATGCGCGGCGGCGAGCAGCGGTTTTGCCGCGTCGTCACCGGCGAAGACAGCGAGATCGAGCAGCTCCGCCGCCCAGCGGTAATCGCCCGCCGCCATCGCCTTTTCCGCCGCCTTGCGCACTTTCTTCGACCCGCCCATCAGCGCGACATAGCGCGGCGCCGATTGCTCCTTAGGCTGATTGTTGAGCCCGGCGGGATTGCCCTCATACCAGCCCATATAGCGCTGATAGACCGCGCGCGAATTGTGCCGCATCGTGCCGTAATAGCCGCGATTGTACCAATGCGCCGACAGCGTAACGGGCAGCGCGATGCGGTCGGCGATCTCTCCCCCGGTGAGGCCCATATTCATCAGGCGCACTGTCTGGTCGTGGAGATATTTATAGGCGTCGCGATGGTTTGCGATGAAATCGCCCGCCGCCTCGCGCCCGAAGCGCGGCCAGCCATGCGAGGTGAACAGAACGTCCGTCCCTCCACCATAGAGACGCTGCGCTTCGGTCAGGTGATCCGCCCAGCGCTTGGCGTCGCGCACGAGCGCGCCGCGCGGGGTGAGGACATTGTGCATCGTCGGGTTGGCGTTCTCCGCAAGGCAGAGCGCGCCGAACTGCGGCAGGAAGAAGTTCATCTCCGCCGGCGCCTCGGTGTCGGGCGTCAGCTGGAAAACAATTCTAACTCCGTCGATCGTCAGCGTCTCGCCGGTGCGCGTAATCTCGTGCGTCGGCGCAATGATCGAGCGCGTTCCGCCGGAAACGCGCGGGCCGATGCCGGAGGTCATCGCGCCTTCGGGGCCGGCGGCGAGCCCGGCGCCGAACTGGAATGTCGCACGCCGGCTCATCGCATTGCCGGCGATGATATTCTCGGTCACTGCGTGTTCGAGGAAACCCTGCGGCGCGATGATCTTCACACGCCCCGCCGCTGCGTCCTCGGCGCTGGCGACGCCTTTGACGCCGCCAAAATGGTCGATGTGGCTGTGCGTGTAGATGACGGCGACGACCGGTTTGTCGCCGAGATGGGCGCGCGCAAGGGCGAGCGCGGCGCCTGCGGCCTCGACGCTCGTCAATGGATCGACGATGATGAGGCCCCTGTCGCCGACGATGATCGACATGTTGGCGACATCGAAGCCGCGCACCTGATAGACCCGCTCCGTCACCTTGAAGAGGCCGTGCTTCGTGACGAGTTTCGCGTGGCGCCAGAGGCTCGGATTGACGCTCGCCGGCGCCGCGCCGGACAGGAAATCGTAAGCGGCGAAATCCCAGACCGGTTCGCCCTTGGCATCGGTGATCGCCTTCTCGCTCCAGGTCGAAACGAACCCGCGCGCGGCGAAATCCTCATCCTCGTTTTCCGCCGGCAGCGCCACCGCTGCGGCCGCGTTCGCAGTGCGCGTCGCCTCGGATGCGGGCGCGGCTGCGAACGCCGCGATCGGCGCAATCGCCGCCATGACGCCAAGCGATATTGCTCTCATGGATGACACC
>CAZNXR010000299.1:0-3601 GCA_964576815.1 uncultured Caulobacterales bacterium
TCGACATAGGTGAGGTCGAAGACCTGTGAGATCTCAATCTTCCGGCGCGCCGGAAGCTCGACGACATGAACGATCCAGTATTTCGACGCCTGATCCGCGATGGCGATCAGCGTCGCGGCGAGGGCGCCCCAGCGGAAGAACACATTCGCCTTCGCCGCGGCGAACCAGTCGGCGATTTGGGCCTGGGTGGGGAGGGTGATCATGGGCGCGCGCTTTCCCTCCCTTTCCGACTGAGGACTAAGCGCGCCCGATGCGCCGCTTCTTCGCCTCCCCACAAGGGGGAGGTGAAGAAAGAGCCCCTTCTCATGCCATTCTCTCCACGGCGTCGGCGCAGCGTGCGCAGGCGTCCGGATGGCCGGCGCGCGCGCCGACATCGTCCGTATACCGCCAGCAGCGCTGGCATTTGGCGTGATCGCTGACGCGGGGGGTGACGGCGACCCCGGCGACTTCGGACAGCCGGAACGCCGAAGGCGGTCCCTCGCCCTTCTCGATCGTCACGTCCGACGTGATGATCAGCTCAGCGAGATCGCGGCCCCTGACCGCGGCGGCCGTCGCTTCGTCGGCGAGATGGAGCGTCAGGGACGCTTCAAGGCTCGCGCCGATTCTCTTTTCCCGGCGTTCGACCTCGAGCGCGCCGGTCGCGACGCGCCGGACGGCGCGCAGCTTCTCCCAGGTCGCGGCCAGCGCATCGTCGCGCCAGCCTGCGGGCGTTTCGTGGAGCGTCCGCAAATGCACGGAGGCGAAACCGCCCCCGCCCATCTCGGTCCCATGCCGGCTCGCCCAGGCCTCTTCGGTGGTGAAGACGAGCACCGGCGCGGTCCAGACGGTCAGCCGGTCGAACAGGATCTCCATCAGCGTGCGCACGGCGCGCCGGCGCGGCGACGAGGCATGATCGCAGTAAAGACTGTCCTTACGGATATCGAGATAGAAGGCGGAAAGATCGAGCGTTGCGAACTCGAACACCGTGCGCCAGGCGCCCTTGAAGTCGAACGCTTCGTAGCCTTCGCGCACGGCCGCGTCGATGTCGGCGATGCGGTGGAGCATGTAGCGCTCAAGCTCCGGCATTTCCTCCGCCGGCAGACGTTCCGCAGGCGTCATACCGGCGAGCGCGCCGAGGAGATAACGGATCGTGTTGCGCATCTTCCGGTAAGCATCGACCGCCGAACCCATGATCTCCTTGCCGATGCGGAGGTCGTCCGCATAGTCGGACGACGCGACCCAGATGCGCAGAATATCCGCGCCGTAATCTTTCATGATGTCGGCGGGATCGACGACATTGCCGAGCGATTTCGACATTTTGCGCCCGCTCTCGTCGAGGACGAAGCCGTGCGTCAACACGCCGTCATAGGGCGCGCGCCCGCGCGTGCCGCAGCTCTCCAGCAGCGAGGAATGAAACCAGCCGCGATGCTGGTCGGAGCCTTCAAGATAAAGGTCCGCGGGCCATTTGAGGTCCTTGCGCCCTTCGAGCACGAAGGAATGCGTCGAACCGGAATCGAACCAGACGTCGAGAATGTCTTCGATCTTTTCATATTCATTGTCGGAGCCCGCCGAGCCCAGGAACACCTGCGCCGGCGTATCGAACCAGGCGTCGGCGCCGCGTGAGCGCACAGCATCGACGATGCGTTTGTTGACGTCGGGGTTATTGAGGATCTCGCCGGTCTTCCTGTTGACGAAGATCGCGATCGGCACGCCCCAGGCGCGCTGGCGAGAGACGAGCCAGTCGGGCCGGCCTTCGATCATCGCGCGCAGGCGATTTTTCCCGGCGGGCGGCGTGAACGCCGTCGCGTCGATCGCGGCGAGCGCATCTTCGCGCAGCGTGCGCCCGTCCGGCTTCTTGCGGTCCATCGCGATGAACCATTGCGGCGTGTTGCGGAAGATGACCGGCGCCTTTGAGCGCCACGAATGCGGATAGGAGTGTTTCAGACGCCCGCGCGCGAGGAGGGCGCCCTTTTCGATCAGCGCCGCAATGACCGCGCTATTGGCGTCGCCGTCCTCACCCGCCTTCTTGCCTTCAAGGACGAGGATCTTCTTGCCTTCAAAGCCCGGCGCCTCGCTGGTGAAGGCGCCGAACTCATCGACCGTATGCGGAATATCGGCGTGACTGTAGCCGGCGTTCAGCCACGCGATGTAGTCCTCTTGGCCGTGCCCCGGCGCGGTGTGAACAAAGCCAGTGCCGTCATCGTCGGTGACGTGATCGCCGGCGAGGAGGGGAACGTCAAATTCATAGCCGCCATGGAAGCCTTTGAGCGGATGCGCGCAGGTCAAGCCGAATGGATTAAGATCGCCGATGCGTTTGTATTCAGCGATCTTCGCGGCTGATTTCACACTATCCCAAAGCCGGTCGGCGACGATCAGTTTTTCACCGGCCTTCGTCCAAGGTGTCAGCTCGGCGCCGGTCTTCGGGTCAATTACCTTCTCCATCGCCGTCACTTCAAAGAGACCGTAAGTGATCTTCGGCCCGAATGAGATCGCGCGGTTGCCGGGGATCGTCCACGGCGTCGTCGTCCAGATGACGATAGTGGCCCCGCTGACTTCGTGCGCTGATCTTATGTTCCTCGTTTCATCCCAGACGTGGAGGTCGGACTGGAGAGGAAACTTCACCCACACCGTCGTCGACTGATGATCGTGATATTCGATCTCGGCTTCGGCGAGCGCGGTCTGTTCGACCGGCGACCACATCACTGGCTTGGAGCCGCGATAGACGAGCCCGCGATCGACGAATTTCAGGAACTCCGCGACGATCGCCGCCTCGGCGTCGAACTTCATCGTCGTATACGGATCATCCCAGTCGCCGGTGACGCCGTAGCGCTTGAATTCCTCGCGCTGCACGCCGACCCATTTTTCGGCGTAGGCGCGGCAGGCGGCGCGGAACTCCGGCACGGGCACTTCGCGCTTCTTGCGGTTGTTGGCGCGGAACTCCTCCTCGACTTTCCACTCGATGGGGAGGCCATGGCAGTCCCAGCCCGGCACGTAATTGGAATCGAACCCCATCACCTGGCGCGAGCGCACGACAAGATCTTTCAGGATCTTGTTGAACGCGTGCCCCATATGGAGGTGACCGTTGGCGTAGGGCGGGCCGTCGTGCAGGACGTATTTCGGCCGCCCCGCCGCAGCTTTCCGGAGCGCCGAATAAAGATCGAGCGCTTGCCAGCGCTTCAGCCATTCCGGTTCGGTCTTCGGCAGGCCGGCCCGCATGGGGAAGGGCGTATCGGGAAGGAACAGCGTGTCCTTGTAGTCGCGGGCGGGCGCAGCGCCCTTGTCGGTCGATGCATCAGGCATCGGAGAATCTTTCCTGAAGGGTTTGACGGGAGGGAGGAAAAGCCCGCGCGCAGCCCCCGCGTCAAGCTGTTGACGCGTCAGGACGCTCGCGGGCCGCTAATTCGGGCCCGCGCCGGTCCGACGAGGAATAGGCGATAATCGTTCATCGCGCCCCTCTAGCAGGCGCGAAAGGCTTAGTCGACTTGCAGGAACCTGACGCCGCGCTCGTCCGCCTCGCAGACGAAACGGCGCGTCCATTCCCGGCCGCGTGCATTCGACGCCCGGAACTGGGCGACCATCCGGACTGAGCCGTCGGCGAGCGTTTCGACATCGGTCGGCGCGC
>CAZNXR010000300.1:0-654 GCA_964576815.1 uncultured Caulobacterales bacterium
TGGACTTGCTCGCGCATCTGGTCGATAACCGTCTTCAGGTCAAGGCCGATGCGTTTCAGGCCAAGATCGGACGCTTTCGAGGCCAGCGTATTGGCCTCTCGGTTGAACTCCTGCGTCAGGAAATCAAGTCGCCGTCCCGCCGCCTCGCCGCTTTCAATGAGCGCGCGCGCCGCCGCAATATGGGCGTCGAGACGATCGAGCTCCTCGCGCACATCGGCCTTGACCGCCAGGAGCGCCGCTTCCTGCGCGAGGCGGTCCTCGGCGATGGCGCCGCCAGCGAGGAGCTCCTTTAATTGCGCTGCGAGACGGTCGCGCAACGCAGCCGGCCCCGCGGCGGCTGCTGCGCGCGCTGCGGTCGTCAGGCGCGCAATTTCACTAAGTTGGGCCTCGATCATGGCGCGGAGCTTGTCTCCTTCGGCGAGGCGCGCGGCCCGCAGATCAGCGATCAGCTCTGCAAAACTCGAAGCTAAGGCAGCGCCGAGCGCGACGCGCTCTTCGTCGTTTTCTTCGGCGGGCTCGGCTTCGATGACGCCGCGCACCGCGAGAATGCCCTCGGGCCGGGGCTTGGCGCAGTCGATCCGGCCACGGATTTCCTCGATAGCGGCGAGCGCCCCCTCAAGCGCCGGGCGGTTGAGGGCATAGCGGGCGGTCTCC
>CAZNXR010000300.1:664-3601 GCA_964576815.1 uncultured Caulobacterales bacterium
GGTCTCCGCCGCCCCGCGCAACGTCAGGGTCGCATTGATCGACCCGCGCGCGAAAATCTCGCCGGCAAGTCGCCGCAGTTCCGGATCGATGAAATCATAGCCCGGCGGCAAGCGCAGCCTGACGTCGAGCCCGCGTCCGTTGACGCTGCGCGCCTCCCACGTCCACCGTCGCTCACCCGCTGCTGCGGCGAGCGAGCCGTCGCGGCGGGCAAACCCGGTCATGGAGGCGAGCGCCATGGCTTATCCGTTCTCGCGCTCGATGCGACGCCAGCGCGCGACGTTGCGATTGTGCTCGGCGAGCGTCGCCGCGAAGGCGTGGCCGCCTGTGCCGTCGGCGACAAAGAAAATAGCGTCGGTTTCCGCCGGCCGCAGGGCCGCTGCGATGGCCGCGCGCCCCGGATTGGCGATTGGCGTCGGCGGCAAGCCTTTGATGATATATGTGTTGTAAGGCGTCTCTTTGCGCAGCTCGCTGAGCCGCAGGCCGCGCCCGAGCGGCTCGCCGCCGGTCAGGCCGTAAATGACCGTGGGGTCGGTTTCGAGCCGCATACCCCGCCGCAAACGGTTGATGAAAACGCCGGCGATCAAATCGCGCTCGGAAGCAATCGCGGTTTCCTTTTCGATGATCGAGGCGAGAATGATGGCTTCTTCGCGGGTCGAGATGGGAAGCTCCGTGGCGCGATCATCCCACAGCGCGTCAAGGACGGCGCGCTGGGCTTCCATCATCTGTTCGATCATGCCGTCGCGTGTCTGACCGCGCGAGAATTTGTAGGTCTCAGGGAGCAGCGTTCCCTCCGCCGGGGCGAGCGTTACCTCTCCCTCAAGCACAGGATTGGCCGCGATCAAGCGCAGGATCTGCGCCGTCGTCAGACCCTCTGCCGCCGTAAATGGATACAGGATGCTCCGCCCCTCAACGAGAAGACGGAGGAGATCGACGATGCTGACGCCAGCCGGCAGCGCGTATTCGCCAGCTTTCAGATCGCCGGCGACGCCGTGGACGCGCGCAACGGCGACGAACAATTTTGGTTCCCGGAGCGCGCCGGCTTCGTCCAGCGTAGCGGCGATCTTCTGCACCGACATGCCAGGTCTCAGCAGCACGACGGTTTCGGCCGCCAGAGGTCCGGGGCGCGTCGCCTCGCGCCACGCCCAGTAGGCAGCCCCCGCCGCCATGGCGCCGACAATTAAAATGAGCCCAATAATGGCGCCAACAACGCCGCCGCGTTGCCTCGAAACCTGGCTGACCGATAATCGCCTCATCGCCCCTCGACGCCCGTTCCCGTCGGCGCCGTGCGAAACCCGCGCGCCTTGCTCCCAGATCTCTTCGCAAGATGTCGGCAAACCGCCTCAGGCGTCAACGCGGCGGAAGACGAGAGAAGCGTTGGTGCCGCCAAAGCCGAAGGAATTCGACAGCGTAGCGTGAATTTCCTTACGGACGGCGACCTTTGGCGCGAGGTTGATCGGCGTGTCGACCGACGGATTTTCGAGGTTGAGCGTTGGCGGGGCGACGCCGTCGCGCATGGCGAGCAAGCAGAAAATGGCCTCGACCGCCCCGGCGGCGCCCAACAAGTGCCCGATCGAGGATTTGGTCGACGACATGACGAGGCCTTCGGCGGCGCGCCCGAACAGGCGCTCGACCGCTTTCAGTTCGATCTCGTCTCCGAGCGGCGTAGAGGTGCCGTGCGCATTGACGTAGCCGATCTCATCGAGGCGAAGCCCGGAGCGCTGCATCGCAAGGCGCATGGATCGGAATGCGCCGTCGCCGTCGGGAGCCGGCGCTGTGACGTGATAGGCGTCGCCCGACATGCCATAGCCGATGATCTCGCCATAAATTTTGGCGCCGCGCGCTTTTGCGTGCTCATATTCCTCAAGAACGACCATCCCTGCGCCCTCGCCCATCAGGAAGCCGTCGCGATCGCGGTCGTAGGGGCGCGACGCCTCCGTCGGGCGATCGTTGAAATGGGTCGTGAGCGCTTTGGCGGAGGCGAATCCCGCAAGTCCGACCGGACAGATCGCAGCTTCCGCTCCGCCCGCGATCATGATCTCTGCGTCCTCAAGCATGATCATCCGGGCCGCGTCGCCGATCGCATTCGCCCCTGAAGAACAGGCGGTCACAACCGCGTGATTGGGTCCTTTCAGACCCAGGCGGATCGATACCTGACCGGAAACAAGGTTTATCAGGCGGCCGGTGATAAAGAACGGCGAGACCCGTCGCGGGCCGCGTTCGGCGAGGTTGAGCGATTCGATCTCGATGCCGGGCAGTCCGCCAATGCCTGAGCCGACCATGACGCCGGCGCGCTCGCGCGCTTGCTCCGTATCGAACGTGATTCCGGAATCGGTGAACGCCATTTCAGCAGCGGCGATCCCGTACAAAATGAAATCGTCCATGCGCCGCTGATCGCGCGGCTCAACCCAATCGTCCGGGTTGAAACTGTCCGCGCCGAGGGCCTCGCCGCCAGCATAGCCGTCGCGGCGCGGCACTTCGGCGGCGATGTGGCACGACATCCCCGAAAGGTCGAATTTCTCGATCCGGCGCGCCGCCGACTGACCAGCGATGAGCCGGCGCCAGGTCGCTTCAACGCCGCTCGCAAGCGGCGAGACGAGACCAAGTCCTGTGATAACGACGCGACGCATGCGGTGATGCCTTTTCGGCCATCGCGACGGAAACGCCACGCTGCGTCTCCAGCCGCCCTGCAAAAAAACGCCCGCGCCCCGCCGCTGCGCGGTCGACCGGCTGGTTTATTTTTTCTGTTCGTCGATGAACTTGATCGCGTCGCCGACCGTCTGGATGGTCTCGGCGGCGTCGTCAGGGATCTCAACGTCGAATTCTTCTTCAAACGCCATCACGAGTTCGACAATATCAAGGCTGTCGGCGCCGAGATCGTCGATGAAGCTGGCTTTCGGCTCGACCTTGGCCGCATCCACATCGAGATGCTCGACGAC
>CAZNXR010000301.1:0-3599 GCA_964576815.1 uncultured Caulobacterales bacterium
GCGCAGGCGCAAGCCTACCCGGACAAGCTTCTATGGGGCGACACGCATCTTCACACCAACCTGTCCGTCGACGCCTATTTCCTGCAGAACCGCACCGTCGACGCCGACACGGCCTACCGTTTCGCCAAAGGCGAGCCTGTCATCCACCCTTATCATCGGGCGCGCATGCAATTGCAGACGCCGCTCGATTTCCTCGCCGTCTCCGATCATGCGGAGTTGCTGGGAACGCCCTATGCGCTCTTCACGCAGGGCGACAAACGGCTGGCGAACACCCGGCTCGGCAAGCGACTCATCGAATTGCAGCAGGCCGGCAATGACGAGGACGCTTTCGGCCTTTTCATTCTCGCGATCACGCTCGCCAATACGCCGGCCGAACAGCGCCCGAAGAAAGTCGGTCTCGGCACGGCGCTGCTCTGGCGCTGGCAGGATCTGACCTCGGCGCCCGACCTTCGTGCGCGGGCGATGCGTTGGCTGCTCTCCGATCCGACGCTGCTCGATGAGCTTGAGAATGAGGAGATGTTCCGGTCTTTCTGGGCGAAAAATCTCGATGCGGCGACAAAGCATAATCGCCCCGGCAAATTCACGACCTTCGCCGCGTGGGAATTTACGCCGACACCCGACGGCGCAAACCTTCACCGCATCGTCATGACCGACAGCGACCCGGAAAAGGCGAAGGACTATCTTCCTTTCTCCGCCAACGACAGCGGCGATCCGGAAGATCTCTGGCGCTGGCTCGACAAGACGCGCGCAGAGACCGGCGCCGATTTCGTATCGATTCCGCACAACTCGAACATTTCCAAGGGACGGATGTTCGCGACAGTCGATTACGAAGGCCGGCCGATCACCGCCGATTACGCCCGCCTGCGCGCTAGCTGGGAGCCTGTCGCCGAGGTGACGCAGATCAAGGGCACATCGGAAACACATCCGATCCTGTCGCCCGATGACGAGTTTGCAGGCTTTGAATTTTTCGGCCGCCTCATCGAAGCGCGCGACGACGCCGATCACACGCCGACCGTCACCGCCGGCGACTATGTGCGGAGCGCTCTCAAGTCCGGCCTTGAGATTGAAGCGCAGATCGGCGTCAACCCCTATAAGCTCGGCATGATCGGCGCGACCGACAGCCACAGCGGTCTTCCGTCGGCGGAGGAAAACAATTTCACCGGCAAGTTCGGCTTCGACGCTATCCCGGAGAACAAGAAGCCGGGCGCCGTCGTATCCCAGCTTTCGGGCTGGGACATGTCCGCTTCGGGTCTTGCCGGCGTGTGGGCGAAGGAGAACACGCGCGAGGAGATCTTCGCCGCCTTCCGCCGCCGCGAAGTCTACGCGACGACAGGTCCGCGCATCGCCGTGCGCTTTTTCGGCGGTTTCAATTTCACGGAGGACGATCTGGCCGCGACCGACCTTGCCGCGGCGGGCTACGCGAAAGGCGTACCCATGGGCGCCGATCTTTCCGGGGCGGGCGCTCCGCCCTCCTTTCTCATTCAAGCCGTGAAGGACCCGAAAGGCGCCAATCTCGACCGGGTGCAAGTCGTCAAAGGATGGCTCGGGCCTGACGGCAAAGCACGCGAGAAGGTTTTCGACGCCGCCTGGAGCGCCGGGCGCGAGCGCGATCAGGCTGGAAAACTCGCCGCCGTCGGCGACACTGTCGATATTCCATCCGCGAGCTATCGTAATTCGATCGGCGCGGCGGAGCTTGCAACCGTCTGGCGCGATCCGGAATTCGATGCGTCGCAAAAGGCTTTCTATTATGTGCGTGCGCTCGAGATCCCGACGCCGCGCAATTCGACCTATGACGCGGCGGCGCTCGGCGAGGCGCCGCCCGAAGGCTACGCCGCCGTCATTCAGGAACGCGCCTACTCTTCGCCCATCTGGTATTCGCCGGGGCGCTGAAATGCGTCTTGATGCGCTCATCAAAGACCCGCTGACGCATTTTCTCGCCGCCGGGGCGCTTCTGTTCCTGTTCGCCAGCGTCGCCGCGCCCGGTGGGGATAGCGAGGACGTGATCGTCGTCGATCGCAACGCCCTGCTTTCGCACATCCAGTTTCGCTCGAAAGCGTTTGAGCCGGGGGCCGCAGCGGCCCTGCTCGACGGCATGAGCGCCGAGGCGCGTGCAAAACTCGTCGACGATTTCGTGCGGGAGGAAGCGCTCGACCGCGAGGCGATCGCGCTCGGCCTTGACGCCGGCGACTATGTGATCCGCCAGCGGCGCGTGCAGAAAACGGAGTTCCTCGCAGAGGCGGCCGCCGTGACTGCTGAACCGACCGCCGAGGAAATCGCGGCGTATTACGCGATGAATGAGGATCGCTATCGCTCCCCGCCTGCTGCGACGGCGACGCATGTCTTCGTCTCGACGAAAGAGCGTCCGCGCGAGGAGGCGAAGGCCGCAGCCGCAGCGTTTCTAGAGCGTCTCCGAACCGAAAAGGCGCATTTTGACGACGCGACGCGCTATGGCGAACGGTTTCTGTTTCACAAGAATTATGTCGATCGGACCGACGATTACATCCGCAGCCAGCTCGGCGACGAGGCGGCCGCCGCCATCTTCGACCCCGCGACGCCGCTTGAGGAGTGGCGCGGTCCCTATTCCTCCGACTACGGAGAGCATCTGGTTTTCGTGACGGCGCGCACGCCTGCGCGCGTCGCCCCGCTTTCCGAAATCGAGGATCTGGTGCGCGCCGACGCTGCCGAGGAGCGGCGGCAGGCGGCGATCGACAGGGCCATCGACAAGATCGTCGCGCGCTACCGAATCGTCGACCGGCTGGAAAGCGCGGGCCGATGAGAAAGATTACGGCGATTGCCGCCGCCTTCGCCGTCCTCGCCGCGCCCGTATGTGCGCATGAATCGCGCCCGCTCTTCGTTGAAATCGTCGAGGACGCCGGCGCCGTCTCGCTGAGCGCCGTCACGCCGCAATCGGTCGATGCGGCGAATGTCCCTGCGATCCGTCTCGGGGCCCCGTGCGCGCTCGTCAGCGAGCGCCGGCGCGGCGCACGAACGATCGATGCAGATTATCGCTGCGAGAGCCTCGCCGGCGTGCGGCTGGAGATAGACTGGCCTGCGTTCAATCCCTCGCTCACGACGATCGTACGGGCGCAGCTCGGCGACGGCGAGATGCGAACCGCGATCCTTGAACCGGATCGAATATCGTGGGCGCTGCCGGAGCCGCATTCCTTCGCCGGCGTCGCGAAGAGCTATTTCATCATCGGCGTCGAGCATATTGTTTTCGGCGTCGATCATCTTTTGTTTCTCGCCGGGCTCCTGTTCATCGCAGGGACTCTTCGCCGAGCAATCGTAACAGCGACCGGTTTCACGCTTGCGCATTCGCTGACGCTCGCGCTCGTCTCGCTTGACGTTATGCGCATTTCGGTTCCGGCAGTCGAAGCGATGATCGCCCTGTCGATCGTCTTTCTCGCGGCGGAAATCGCCCGCGGCGATCGCGCCACGATCGCATGGCGTCGCCCGGCGCTTGTCGCGGGCGCCTTCGGCCTGGTGCATGGCGCGGGGTTCGCCGCTGCACTTTCGGAGATCGGATTGCCCGCCGGCGAGAAAGTTTCGGCGCTGCTGTTTTTCAATCTCGGCGTCGAGGCGGGGCAGGTCGCGATCAT
>CAZNXR010000302.1:0-3590 GCA_964576815.1 uncultured Caulobacterales bacterium
CTTCGTCAGTTCAAAACCGGCGCCGGTCGTCAGGTAGCGCTTCGCCGCGGCGTCGAGCTCCGCCCATACGGTCTCGCCGCGGAACGCCGTACGGTGCGCAGGGGGACCGCCGGCCGCGCCCTGATAGAGGCCGTAAAGAACACGGGGGTCGTTCCAGTTCGCGAAGATGACGCCGCGGTCGATCTCGTCGATCGAGAGGGGGACCTCATCCACGGTGACACGTTTCGCCGTCCACGCCTCGCCCGGCGCATCGCCTGCGCCGCGGTCCTTCTTCATATTGGCGCGCCCGCCCGATTCGCTGACATGGGCGATCACCAGAAGGTTCCTCAGGTTCAGCCAATAGGCGAGCTGGTCGTCGCCGCTGAGCTTGCCCGGAGATATCTTGGCGAGCGCCTCGACATAGCGGCGCAGGAAAACGGTTCCCTCCTCCTTCGACGCGTCGAACTTGAATTTCAGCCGCTTGCCTGCGGGCACGCCAAAAAGATTCAAGTACTTGTCGAGTCCGGCGTAATCGACCTGCTCGGCGGTCGTCTCCGCGCGCGCCGCGAATTTTTTCAGGCCGGCCGCCTGCGCGAGGTCCGCCTGCGCGGCGCCCGTCTGCGCGGCGCCCGTCTGCGCGGCGTCCGTCTGGGCCGCGGCCGGCGCTGCGGCGAAAGCCAGCAGCGCAGCGGCGAGGAGTCTCGTTTTTTCTTGAATCATGGCGATACCCTCAATCGACGACGGCACTGAACACCCGCCGGGCTTTCCTCGCAACCGCCCGTCGAACACAATCAGGAGAGCCCGAGAGACCCCGCCGATGTCTGACCCTTTCGTAACCCGCTTCGCGCCGTCGCCGACAGGCCTATTGCATCTTGGACACGCTTTCTCGGCGCTGACGGCGTTCGACAACGCGCGGCGCGCGGGCGGCGCGTTGGTGCTGCGCATCGAGGACATAGACCGGACGCGCTGCAAGCCGGAATTCGAGACGGCGATCCATGAAGACATCCGCTGGCTGGGCGTTGAATGGTCAGGGCCCGCCCGGCGCCAGTCGGAACATATGGCGGCGTACCGCGGCGCGCTCGACGCGCTGATCGCGCGCGGGCTCTGCTATCGCTGCTTCAAGACGCGCAAGGAGATCCTCGACGAGATCGCGCGCGCGCCCCATTTGTCGCCTGCAGGACCCGAAGGCCAAGCCTTTGTCGGCGCGCCGCTCGCCGCTTACGAAGAGCGGTCCCTGCTGGCCGAAGGGGCCCCGTTCGCCTGGCGCCTGTCGCTAGCGCGCGCGGAGGAGGCGCTTGGCGGCTTCGGTGCGCTGCATTTCATCGAGGAAGATATCGGCGGCGCGAACCGGCGACGCGTCGCGGCTGATCCCAGCATGTTTGGCGACGTGGTGCTCGGCCGGAAGGATTCCGGCGCGAGCTATCATCTCTCCTCCGTTCACGACGACGCGCGCGCCGGCGTCACCCATGTCATCCGCGGGGATGACCTCGCCCCGGCTGCGCATCTTCATGCGCTTATCTACGCTTTGCTGGAAAAGCCGGCGCCCGTCTACCGCCATCATCGTCTGATCACGGATGAGTCCGGGCGCCGCCTCGCCAAACGCGACGAGGCGGCGACGCTGCGCGCACTGCGCGAGGGCGGCGCGACGCCGGCGGACATTCGCCGCCGGCTCGGGCTCAGTGATTGAGCGTCGTCGCCGAGGCCGCCGGATAGCGCGCGCCGGTTACGGCCTCCGGGGGCGCGGCGCGCTCGATGGCGGCGATATCGGCGCGGCTGAGGTCGATCTTCAGGGCGCCGATGTTCTCCTTGAGGCGCTCGATTTTCTTGGTGCCGGGGATCGGGATGATGTCGTCGCCCTTCGCCATCACCCAGGCGAGCGCGATCTGTCCGGGCGTCGTGCGCTTTTGCTCCGCGATCTCCGCAATAGCATCGACGAGCGTGAGGTTTTTCGCCAGCGCGCCGTCCGCAAAGCGCGGATTGCCCGCCAGCCGGTAATCGTCCTTTACGAAATCTTTCTCGCTGCGATAGGCGCCGGTGAGGAGCCCGCGGCCGAGCGGCGAATAGGCGACGAAGGCGGCGCCGATCGCGCGGACCGCGGGGATCATCTCTTTCTCCATCTCGCGCGTGACGATCGAATATTCGCTTTGCAGCGCTGAGATCGGATGCACGGCGTTCGCGCGTCTGAGCGTTTCAGCGCTCACCTCCGACAGGCCGAGCGCCCGCACCTTGCCCGCCTTGACGAGGTCCGCCATCGCGCCGACCGAGTCCTCGATCGGCACGTTCGGATCGCGCCGGTGCATGTAGTAAAGATCGATGACGTCGATCTTCAGGCGCTTCAGCGAAGCCTCGCATGCTTGCTTGATATAGGCGGGATCATTGGAGAGGCCGCCCCAGCCGCCGTCCGGCGTGCGGATGAGCGCGAATTTCGTCGCGATGACCACGTCCTTCCGGCGGCGCGCGAGGAAGCCCGATATCTGCTCCTCATTGCGGCCCGAGCCGTACATGTCCGCCGTGTCGATGAAGTTGACGCCGCGCTCCAACGCCGCGTCGAGCACTTTCTCCGCCTCGGCGTTCGACAGCGCCTCGCCGTAAAACTCCGACAGTCCCATCGCGCCATAGCCGAGACGGGAGACCGAAAGACCTGATTTTCCAAGCGGAACCTTGCGCATGAGACGCTCCATCGAACGGGGGTTTAAACGGGGCCGCGCGCCGCACCGGCAGGAAGGCGCGCGGGCCGCGGGCGGCCGGACTTTCGATGACGATGATCAAGGGCGGGCGACTGACGGCGAAACGCCGATCTCTTCTCAATACCGTATTTCGCCTCGCGGCGCAACGTCGCACGTTCTCACGCCTGCGCGAGCGGGCGCGATTTAGTCCGTCTGCGGACGAAACCGGCCGGTGATCTTCCAATTGAAAAGCACGTCCTCGACCTTCGGCCCGGCGCCGATATTGTGCGCGATGAGCGGGCGCCCCGAGCGGCCGAGGCGCGCGGTGACGACGCCGATGTGAGGAAGATGCCCGGCCTCGCCCCTGAGGTTCCAGGTGACGAGATCGCCCGGAAGGTAGTCCGCGCCGTCGCGGCTCGCCGGCAGGCGCCAGCCTTTCCGCGTGAAGAACACTTCAAGGTTCGGAACGCGCCGGTGATCGATATTGCGGTCCGGGCGCTTGAGGCCCCAGCGCTTCGGATAGGCGCCGAAGTTCGCCGTCATGTCCTCATGCACGAGGCGCTGCAGGTCTATCCCTTGTGTGCGGAGCGCCCGGATGACGACGTCGGAACAGACGCCGCGATCCGCCGGCACGTCGCCCATCGGATAGTCGAGCCGCACATAGGCGGGGTCGTAAGCGCCGGGGCGGGTCGTCTGCTCGACCGCCGCAGCGGCGACGCGCGGCCCGATCTCGGCGGCCGCAGGGGCGGCCGACGCCAAGAGGACCAAAAGCGGGAGAAGGTAGCGCATCACGGCATCACAATCCTGAAATGAGGCGCGCAAATGGCGCCGGTTGCGGGTATTATCAGGCGTTACGGGAGGGCGAGATGAAACCTATACTATTGCTGCTCCTGCGGATCTCAACCGGCGCGTTGCTGATCATCTGGGGACTGATCAAGGCGAAGG
>CAZNXR010000303.1:0-3574 GCA_964576815.1 uncultured Caulobacterales bacterium
CTGCCGAACAACTTCAATTTTCCGTACGCCGCCGTCGGCTTTTCCGACTTCTGGCGGCGCTGGCATATCTCGCTCTCCACGTGGCTGCGCGATTATCTCTATATCCCGCTCGGCGGCAACAAGAAGGGCCGTATACGGACCTATGTGAATCTGACGATCACCATGCTGCTCGGCGGGCTTTGGCACGGGGCGAGCTGGACCTTCGTCGTCTGGGGTGGGCTGCACGGCCTTTATCTCGCCGCCGAACGATTTCTTCGGGAGGCCATTCCCGACCAGGCCTGGTTCCGTTCGCTGTGGTTCAAGGTTGCGATGGCGCTCGTCACCTATTTCCTCGTCAACATCACCTGGGTGTTCTTCCGGGCGGAAGGCTTTGCGCAAGCCTCGACCTTTCTCGCTTCGATGTTCGCACTCGCGCCGGAGCCGAAGAAAGTCCTTTACCTCAATGAAATCATTCCGGCGGCGATCGTCATCGCCGGAATGGTCTTCACGCACTGGCGCATGCGCGATACGTCGATGGAAGCGGTCGTCGAGAAGACGCCTGCCTGGATCATCGGGCTTGTGCTGACCTTCATGCTGTTCATGCTCGTCATTACGCAGGGCTCGGACAGCGCGTTCATCTACTTCCAGTTCTAGGGAGTCCGGCTCATGGCGAAGCTATCTTTCTTCGACGCCGAACATGTGACTCGGGAGACGCCGGCGAAACCCTGGCGGCTGCTGGCGGGCGCAACGGTTGCGGCGGCGGCGCTGCTGACCGCCGGTTATGAGATCTACTGGCGCAGCAAGGGATTGGAGGCCGGCGACTACAACAATACGAAGGCGCTCTGGTCCGAAGCGCGCGGCAATGCGACCGGCGACGCCACAGTCATCATCGGTTCTTCACGAATTTTTTTCGGCGCGGACCTTGATGTCTGGGAAGAGCTTTCCGGCGTGCGGCCGGTGCAACTTGCATTAGAAGGCACGAGCCCGCGCATCTTCCTGAAAGATCTGGCCGATGACGAGGCGTTTCGCGGTACCATAGTCGTCGGCGTCACTACGCCGCTGTTTTTCGCCACGGATGGCGGCTTGCGCGCCAGCGTCCTCGGCTACAGGCGCGATGAAACGCCCGCGCAGCGCGCAGATCATGCGATGACGAAGTTGCTGGAGCGCCATTTCGCTTTCATTGACGAACAAGCGCGCCCGAAGCGTCAGGTCGCCATCTGGCCGTTTCCGCTGCGCGAGGGAATGCAGGCGCGCTTCGACCCGAGAAAGCTTTCCGTTTCCGGTCCCGATCGCGACACGCGCCTGTGGCGGCGCGTCGAGGAGGACGAGCGCTACCGCAAGGAAGCGACGGACCAATGGGCGATCGGCATTGAACGCAACGCCCCGCCGCCAGGACCTGACGGCAAGCGCCCGCAAATGCCGGACGCGGCGATCAATGCGGTCATCGCGGAGGTGAAGGCGAACGTCGACAAGATCCGTGCGCGCGGCGGCGATGTCGTTTTCATCCGGATGCCTTACGGCGGCGGCTACGCGCCGGTGGAGGACATGGGCTTCCCGCGCGATCGATTCTGGGACTGCCTCGTGAAAGAGACGGACAGCGTCGGCGTCAGCTGGCATGACTATCCGGCGTTGCAAGGGTACGAGCTACCCGAATGGTCGCACCTCTCCGCCAGCGAAGCGACGCGCTTTACGCGCGCGCTCGTGCCGATCGTTTACGCCGAGATCGAGAAGGCGCGGGGCGAATAGAGTTAGCCGAGCGCGCCGCTGATTAGTCCCGGGTGATCGGCCTTGGATTAGATCGCCGCGACGGCCGTTGAAGACGTGCTGATCCGGGGTCATATTCCGGCGTCAGATGGCAAGGGGGAACAGTAAAGACGTGCCGGAGCCAATTACTTTAGCGGGACTGGGCGTCGGAGCGGCGGTGCTGGTCGGTGATGCGCTCGCCGCCTTTGCTTGCGACAGCGCGGTAAAAAAAGGGATCGCCGGCCTCGGCGCGCGCCTGTCGTTGAGCAAGCTCGATCCCAATCGCGACATCGCCAGCGCGGCACGCTACGCGCAGTTGAACGCTTCGCTCTACTGCCTCCGGCAAGCGGAACGGGCGGAGGTCGACGCCGCGATTGCGGCCGACCCAGCTCGCGGCGCAGCGCAGCGGGGTGCTGACTCGCAGATCACGGCTCCCTACGGCAAGGCGATGCGCGCGCTCACGAAGGAGGCAATGCGTATGCGCGGCGCAAAGGCCGCCGCCTTGCCGGAAGGCGGCTATGCGGCAGTCGAAAGCGCGGTTGCGGACCTTCTGGCGACGGAAACGGGCGCCAGGCGCGCAGGCTCGGCGGAATTGGTGCAAGCCGCGCTCGCCGAAGCGGTGAACGTGGGCGGCTGGCGCGATGCGCCGCCAGCGCTCCGCGAAAGTTTTGAGGATAGCAGCGACGGCTTCGACGCCGCCTTCGCCGCCTCCATCGGCGCCGCGCTGAAAGATGACGCCTTCGACGCCTTCTATCGCATCTACATGGTGCTGAAGGCGGAAGCGACGCAGGATACTCTCGCCGAACTGCTGCGGCGTTTTGAGAACCTCGCGCCCTTTGCCGAGGATCGTAATAGCGATGCAGCCCTTGTCGCGGGAGGTGAGGAACGGCTCGCGCGCATTGAAGGGCTTCTGGAAAAAATATCAGGCCAGCTCGACAGGATGGAAGAAACATCCATTCGGAATGAAAAAAAAGTCGACCACGCTCAAGGGACGGCAGACTCAATCAAGGGCGACACCTCGGCCATCCTTGAAATACTGCAGCGCATGGAACGGGCTCACCTTAGCGAAAGCGAGAGGGACGCGTTCTGCAGCGAGATTGAGCGCCTGAAGAGCGATAAGGGCCTGACCGAAAGTCTGGTAAGCCGGTTTCTGGGAACGATCCTTGACGAGAATATTCCGCCGGAGAAATTCCCGGATGCCTTTCGACTTGCCACCGAGCGTTACGAACAGGCGATTGCGGAACTGGAGAAACGTCGAAACCTCCCCAACGAACTGGAAGCGGCGCGACAGGACGCTCTCGCCGCGGCGCAACGCGGCGACCTTGAAAAGGCGGAAGCAATTCTCGTCAGGCTTCGAGGCGATATTCGCGCGCGACGCCAAGTCGCGCAGCGCGAGGAAGCCGAGATTGTCGCCGAACAGGCCTCGCTCGTCTCGGCAACCGATGTCAGCAGAGCCGCCGACCTTTTTGAAGAAGCAGCGCGCCTGTTGCCGCCTTGCGATGGCGAGCTGGCGCTCGGCTATCTGAATAAAGCGGCGGGCGTATTGCGGTCGGCGGGAGAGCGCCTGGGTGACAACGAAGCGCTTCGGCGCGCTGTCGATGCATACAGGGATGCACTCAAAAAGGCGCCGAGAAATCAACGTCCGCTCGACTGGGCCGCGACGCAGAACAATCTCGGTAATGCGCTTGCAACGCTCGGGGAGCGAGGGGACGATGCGGCGCTGAAAAAGGCGGTCGCGGCCTATCGCCTCGCGCTGCAGGAATTGCCACGCGGGCAGGTTCCGCTCGACTGGGCGACGACGCAGAACAATCTCGGCACTGCGCTTCGAACGCTCGGGGCGCGCGGAGACGAT
>CAZNXR010000304.1:0-3573 GCA_964576815.1 uncultured Caulobacterales bacterium
TTCGAGTCGGCCGAATAGGCGACGTCCATCTTGTACCCGATGAACTCCTCCTCGGTGATCGAATTATCCGCGGCGAACAGCTCCTGCTGACGAAGGCCTCTATTCGTCGATCGCGCGCGCACGCCGATATGCGCCGGATAGTCCTCAGCCTTCGGACTGTCCTCGGCGCTTGACGCCTTCCATGGCTCATTATTCGCGTTTACAACGTAGCCAGAGGGCGGATCGACCACAGACGGCGACGCGCCGAACGGTAAAACGCCCCGCCAAACGAGATCCGCGCGATCGCCGGGCGCCGGGGCCGACCAGTCGTGATCGGCGCTGCGGTCGGGCGCCGCCATGTTGTAAAAATAGGCGATGCGCCCTTCCCGGTCGGCGAACACGATATTGAAAGAGGGTATCGCCTGCATGGTCATTGCGGCGCGCCAGTCGTCAAAACTCTCAGCCTTGTTCATGCGCCGCCATTGTTCGACAGCGCGGATTTCGCCGTCGCCCGCGAAGGATACGGCGCGCCAGCCGCCAGGCGTTTCGAATGCAGGACCATGGACCGTGCGAAGGACTTGCCGCGTCACCGGCAGGCTGAACGGTCCGAACAGTTTGACGCGGAATCGGGCCTCGCCGCGCTCAAACTCCCTCCAGTCGCCGTCGAACTTGTACCGGCGCGGGTTTTTCGCGCGATCGGTTTCCAGCGTGTAGACATCGACAAGATCGGGCTTGTTGACCGTGAACGCCCAGCCAAGATCGGGCGTCGCGCCATGGAGAATGATCGGAGAGCCTGGAAAGACGCCGCCGATGATGTCGAGCCCCTCCTCCGACTTCAATCGCGCTTCGTACCAGGCGACCGGTCCCGTGAAGGGCTGGTGCGAATTGATCATTATGCGTGTCGCGCCGTCCGCAGACCGTCGCGGCGCGACAGCCATGGCGTTGGAGCCGAGCTCGGCGTCTTTTCCGACACGCAGAAACGCCGTACGCGTCCATTCGAGCGCAGCCGTCTTGGCCTCGTCGCCCTCGAACAGTTTCGTTAGATTCTCCTCAAGGCCGTAAAAGAAGGGTGTGCGCGCGGCGAAGCCGGCGACGATGTCTTGCGGCGTCATCGGCGCGACGCCCGGCGTGCAACGCGCCGCCGCTTCTGCGCAATAAAGGTTGAGCCCGGCCGCATATGCGTCGAGCATCGCGTGCGTTTCAGGCGACAGCTTCGTCTGATAATCGCGCGCGATTGCGTCATTGGCGCCCAACGCCGCGACGAGATAGTCCGTCACCGCTGCGTCTTTGCCCTTTTTTTGCGCCAGGGTTCCGCGTGAAAAGAGAATGACTTCCTCAAAGGTCTTCCAGTCGTCCTCGGCATGGGCGTAGGCGAGGCCGAAGGCGACGTCCGCATCGCGCGCGCCATAAACGTGCGGGACACCCCAGCGATCGCGGATGACGCGCGCATCATAGGCCTTGGCGGCGCTGTGGGCGGCATCGGCGTCAAATGCTTTCGGCGCAGGCGTCCACAACCAGACGGCGGCGCCGGCGACCGCTGCGACGATGAGAACGGTGAAACCAACCAATATTCGCTTCATGAATCTCCTCGATCCGCCGGACCCTGCGCCTTGGACTTGACCGCCGGAGGCCTGTCATCATTGTTTGTTCATCCGCCGATATCGAGTCAAATTCGCAGCAGCCGAACAGGGAAAACCCGCCTAATGAAAAAATTACTTGCCCTTCTAGCCTCCCTGCCCGCGCTCATAAGCCTTGCTTCAGCGCAAGAGCCGGTCGCCGATCGCTATTTCATCGACGGGCAAACGACGCTCGCGGCGCGCAAGGCGGTAAAGCCGAACACCCGCAAAGCGAAGAACGTAATCCTCTTCGTCGGCGACGGCATGGACATTACGACAACTACGGCGGCGCGCATCTTCGATGGGCAATCGCGAGGCGAGGACGGCGAAGAAAACTTCCTCGCTTTCGAGCGGTTCCCCTGGGTGGCGCTCTCGAAGACCTACAACACAAATGCGCAGACTTCGGATTCCGCCGGCACAATGTCGGCGATGGTGACCGGCGTGAAGACAAAAATCGGCGTCATCTCGCTCGACGATCGCGCGACGCCCGCGGACTGCGCATCGTCCAAGGCCGCCGCCGCGCCAACGCTTGGCGAATACGCCGAGCGTGCAGGCCTTTCGACGGGCGTCGTCACCACGACACGACTCACCCATGCGACGCCCGCCGCGGTCTATGCGCACGCCGCGGACCGAAACTGGGAGCGCGACACCAACCTGACCGAGGAGGCCAAGACGAACGGCTGCCCGGATATCGCCCGCCAACTTATAGAGTTTGCGGACGGCGACGGTATTGATGTGGCGATGGGCGGCGGCCGCGCGAATTTCCTACCTGCAGAGACCGCTGATCCCGAGGCGCCGGAAATAAATGGCGGACGCCGCGACGGACGCGACCTCACCGCCGAGTGGCGCGCAAAGAGTCGATCGCACGTCTACGTCTGGAATCGCGAAGATTTTGACGCGATCGACGTCAAGTCAGGGCCGCGCGTGCTCGCTCTGTTTGAACCGTCGCACATGAATTACGAGTTCGACCGCGCCGCCGACAAGGCGGGCGAACCATCGCTCGCCGAAATGACGGGAAAATCTATTGAGATCCTGCGTCAGAACAAGAATGGTTTCTTCCTGATGGTCGAAGGCGGGCGCATCGATCACGCCCATCATGGCGGCAACGCCGCGCGCGCCCTAAAGGACACGCAGGCGTTCAGCGACGCGGTCGCCAAGGCGATCGCGATGACGAACCCGAAAGACACGCTCATCGTCGTCACCGCAGATCACGGTCATACAATGTCGATGGCCGGCTATCCGCGCAAGGGAAACCCGATCCTCGGTCTCGTCTCCGCTTCCCTTGAGGATGCGAACGCGCGCGACGGGTACGCTCTCGCAGCCGATGGAAAGACCTATACGACGCTTGGTTACGCCAACGGTCCGGGCTCAATTCTTGCCGGGCAGAAGAAAGCAGGCGAGCGTCCTGAGCCTCGCCCGGAGGAAACTGCCGACGTCAATTATCGCCAGCAATCAGCGATCCCGTCTGGATCGGAGACGCATGGCGGACAGGATGTCGTCATTTATGCCAACGGCCCCCACGCGCATCTGTTCGGCGGCGTCGTTGAGCAGAGCTATGTTTTCCATGTGATCGACGCGGCGCTTGATTTGCGAGAGCGTGCGCAAAGGCCGCGCGAACGACGCTGAGGTCGAGGCCGCTTATTTTTTATCTGTAATATCGACCGCCTCGCCTTCTATGGTGAAGCCGCCGTCGCCTGTCGGCGCCTTCGGACGCGTCACCTGAACATGAGCGTGCTTCTTGAGCCACGCGAGGCCTGCGCGCGCGGCGGCGAGCCGGACCGGAGGAGCCAGCAACAGGAAACCCATCGTGTCGGTGACATAGCCCGGCGTCATGAGGAGAACACCGGCGACCAGGATCATCACGCCATGCGCCAGTTCTTCGATCGGCACTGCGCCACGGGCGAGCACCTCCTGGCCGCGGCGTAAGACGCCGAACCCTTGCAGCCGAACCAGAAAGGCGCCGATCACCGCGGTGAAG
>CAZNXR010000305.1:0-3566 GCA_964576815.1 uncultured Caulobacterales bacterium
ATCGCGCCGGTGAAGGACTTCATGCTGTCGCAGACGCGCGAGAAGGACCTCGCGCTCTTTTTCGACCTCGCAAAGGTCGCGCCCGAAACGCCGGAGACGGCGCCGCTTCACCTGGTGACGCCGGCCTTCATGATTTCGGAACTGAGGCGCGCCTTCGAGATCGGCTTCATGATCTTCATCCCGTTCCTCATCATCGACATGGTGATTTCGTCGATCCTGATGGCGATGGGGATGTTGATGCTGCCGCCGATCGTGATCTCGCTGCCGTTCAAGCTGATCTTCTTCGTGCTCGTCGACGGCTGGCGATTGGTGGCGGGAAGTCTGGTGAAAAGCTTCGGGGCAGGATGACCCTCACCCGGCGCGCTGCGCTCGCCGACCTCTCCCTGCGGGAGAGGTGAGGACCCTTCTACCTCTCCCGCAGGGAGAGGTCGCCGCGAAGCGGCGGGGGAGGGCCTTGCTTCATCAGGCGCGCGAATTTTTCTTCGCCGGCTTCTTCTTGAACTTCGCCGCGCGGCGCGCCGCGTCGAGCGCGAGCGTCGTCCAATGGCGCAGCTCGTCCTCGTCGTCGAAAATCTCTTCCGGCGCATTGTAATAGGACATGGTCGCCGACGCGCCGTCCTTCATTTCGAAAGTGAACTGCGAAAGGCCGCGGCCTTCAAAGACTTTTCGCGTTTCGTCATCGACTTTGAAATAGACCGCGCCGTCATCCATGATCGCGAAGAAAAGGTCGTCGCAATAAACGCCGGCGCCGCCGAACATCTTCTTGATGCGGATGTCGCCGAAGGGACGAAAGAGGTCCCTCGCCTGCTCGATGAAAGTCGCGGAGACGGCCATGAGCGAGAGCGTAATCGCCGGGCTGGCGATTGTCACCGGCGAGGGCGTTACTTGCCGCTGCGGATTTCGGCGATCGCCGCTTCGCCCTCGGGGCTGTAGAGCCAGGTCTCGGCGGCCGCAGCGCTGGCGAACTGCATCGGCACGCGCTGCGGGCGCACGCGGCCCTCGACCGGCACGAGCACTTCAAAAGTGCCGGCGAAACGCACATCCTTGGTCGCCTCCGCATAGGCCGGGGGCAGGCCCTTTTTCTTCTTCATCGCCATCGCGGAGTTCCTTGTCTGGCGCGGGCTATAGGCGCGCCCGACGCGGCGCGCAATCGGCGCGGGCGGGGCTCAGGCCGGATGGCGCTCCAGCACGATGTCGCGCCGTGCGAGAAGAACGCCGTCCGCCTTGCGCGCAAGGCGCACGATGCCGGAGCCGCCGCGCAATTCCTCTCGCTCACGATAACGCTCGGTGACGCCGAACGCGCCGTCGAAGACGACATCGTCGATGTAGTAGGGACGGCGCCGCGGCTCGCCGATCATCAGGTGGATGTGGGCGGGCATCGTCTCGCCGGGATAGGGCGCGGGTTTGATCGTATCGAAGCGATAGCGGCCGTCTGCGCCCGTCTTCACCCAGCCGCGCAGGCGGCCATGGCGCCGGCTCTCTTCCGTGCCCGGAACGCCGTTGGCGTATAGCCCGTCATTGTTCGTGTGATGCGCGTAGATGACGATTTCGGCGGCGGGGGTGACGCCGTCTGTCTGAAAAACGACACCTTCAACGATCAGACGCTCGCCGGGCTCATCGGGACCGGCGATAATCGACGACGCCGCGAGCGCGTCGCGCGCGCGTTCCTCGACAGCATCGCAGCCCTCGCAGTTGTAAAGGCCCGGCCGCGCGCGCTTCGGCGGCGCGGCGAAAGCGGCGGTGGCGGCGCCGGTTAGTAGGGCGACCAGAGCCGCGCGGCGATCAATACGCGTCATGGCTAGAGTCATGGTGCGACGGCGCAACGAAGACAAGTCGTAAATTGCGTCGCGCCAATCTCATCACCGCTCATCCCGGCGCAAGCCGGGATCCATTTCTTTCCGAAAGCGTCCCCGTCTTTCGTGGTGCGCCTGCCGGCGCAAGCTGGGTCCCGGCTTTCGCCGGGATGAGCGGGTGAGGTTCAAGCGTCCATCTTCGCCGGGACGATCGTCACGCTCTCGCCGCAGCCGCAGGCGTCGGTCTGGTTCGGATTGCGGAAGACGAAGCGGGAGGAGAGCTTCTCGGTGACGAAGTCGATCTCCGAGCCGATGAGAAAGAGGATCGCCTTCGGGTCGATCAGCACCTTGATGCCGTTTTCCTCGACGGCTTCTTCGAGCGGCTTCGCCTCGGTCGCGTAGTCCATCGTGTATTCCATGCCGGCGCAGCCGCCGTTCTTCACGCCGATGCGCACGCCGATGAATTTTTCCTCCGCATTCGCCATGATTTCGGTCATGCGCGCGGCGGCGGCGTCGGTGAGCGTGACGACTTTTGGGCGTGGGCGGCGGGTCATCAGAGATATCCTAATTCCAGTTTCGCCTCGTCGCTCATGCGGTCGGGCGTCCACGGCGGGTCGAAGGTCATGTTGACCTTCACGTCCTCGACGCCTTCGAGGCCGCGCAGCGCGCCCTCGACCCAGCCCGGCATTTCGCCGGCGACGGGGCAGCCGGGCGCCGTCAGCGTCATTTCGATCGTCAGCAGGCGCTCGTCCGACAGATCGACCTTATAGATGAGGCCGAGTTCATAGATATCAACCGGGATTTCCGGGTCGTAAACGGTCTTCAGCGCGCGGATGACGTCCGCGGTGATGCGCGTCAGCTCCGCAGCCGGCACGGCGCCGCCGGCGGCGACCGCGGCTTGCGGGCGCGGCACGTCGGCCGTTTCCGGCGCCTTGAGGTCAATAATGTCGCGAGCGGATTCCATACGTCCTCATTTAAGCATGTCGTGGGCCTTGCGCAGCCCCCTGACAAGCGCATCGACCTCGTCATGCGTGTTATAGGCGGCGAAGGAGGCGCGCGCGGTCGCCGTCTGGCCGAGGCGGCGCATCAAAGGCTGCGCGCAGTGATGGCCGGCCCTCACCGCAACGCCCGACCGGTCGAGAATGGTCGCGACATCGTGCGGATGCGCGCCCGCGATGTTGAAGGCGATGATCGGCGCCTTCTCCCTCGCGCGGCCGTAGAGTTCGACGAAGTTGAGCTTTGACAGCTCCGCCATCGCGTGCTCGGCGAGGCTCGCTTCATGCGCGGCGATGGCGCCGACGCCCTTCGCCGTCATCCAGTCGAGCGCGGCGCCGAGGCCGATCGCTTCGAGGATAGGCGGCGTGCCTGCCTCAAAACGGTGCGGCGGATCGTTATAGGTGACGGTCTCGGTGGTCACGAGGTCGATCATCTCCCCGCCGCCTTTGAACGGCGGCAGAGCGTCTAGCACGGTCTTCTTTCCGTAGAGCACGCCGACGCCCGTCGGCCCATAGAGCTTGTGCCCTGTCATCACGTAGAAATCGCAATCGAGCGCGCGAACGTCGACGCGCCCGTGCACGGCGCCCTGGCAGCCGTCGAGGAGGATCTTCGCGCCGTGCGCGTGCGCGATATCGGCGAGCGCCCGCGCCGGGGTCGGAACGCCCAGCACGTTCGACATATGCGTCAGCGCGACGATCTTCGTCCGCTTGCTGAACAATGCTTCATAGGCGTCGAGGTCGATGCGGCCGTCATCGTCGATATCGAGCCATTTGATCA
>CAZNXR010000306.1:0-3559 GCA_964576815.1 uncultured Caulobacterales bacterium
GCTTTCATGTCGATCTCCGTTGCCGGCGCCGGACCCGCTCCGCCGCCCATGACGCAATGACGGACGGGCGCTCCGCTTTTCGACATCAATCGCCGAAGGCCCGCAAAAAATTATTGCGCAAGTTCTGAAGGCGGTCACGCAGGTCCGCCGGCGCTTTGAGGGCTTCAAGGTCGGCCCTGATGCGATCAAGCTCAAACGCCAATGCGCGGTGCTCGGCGATCCTGAGGCGGCTCTTCACCCAGCCGACGGCGGCGAGGCGCTCGCCGTGCGTCACCCGTTCGACGCGGTGCAGGAAAGTCGAAGGATAGAGCACCAGCGTGCCGGCGGGCGGCTTGATGACATCTTCCGCGCCCGCGCTGTCGATGACGAGCGCGCCCCCCTCATAGGCCTCCGGATCGCTGAGGAAGAGCGTGAAGGAAAGATCGGTGCGCATGCCGTCGATATAGGGCGCATCGACATGCGCCCCGTATTCCATGCCTTCGCCGTAGCGGTTGAGCACCAGCCGGGTGAGGGCGGCCGGCTGCGCGGCGCTCTTGAAGACCTCGTTCTCGAGAATTGCGCGCTCGACCAGCGCCAGCGCCTGCCCCGCTTTGCCGGAGGGCGCGGCCTGCTGGTTGTACTTGGCGTCACGCGCGCGGCCCGCGGCGGTGGCGCGCCCGTCGATCCAGATGTCCTTGTCCGCGAGCGTCTCGCGCAAGGCCCTCAACGCCCCCGCATCAAGAACGTCGGTGATCTGGAGAATCATAACGCCATCTTTGCGACTAAGTCGCGATTGCAGGATCGGCCGTCGCTTCGCTATACTGCGCCAAGTCACCGGAGGGAACATCATGGACCGCCGCTTCAAACTTATGACCGGATTATCCACCGTCGCGCTAACCGGAGCGCTCGCGCTCGCTGCATGCGGGGGGCAGGCGGAAGGCGACGGAGACGGCGCGGCGAGAACCAGCGCCTCGGCGCAGGCTGAAGGCGAAAGCGAAGGCGAGGGTGCGGCAGCGGCGGTCGCGTCGCCGGGGGCTGCGGAAGGCGAGGGCGGCGTCGATTTTGCCGCCGCGGCGAGCGATCCGGTCGTGTTCCTTTCCGCGTTGGCGATCGCCGAAGCGCATGTGCTTGCGGCGCGCGACGCCTATGCGGCCGGGCGCATGGAAGAAGCGGCCGAGATGCTCGCGCACCCGGTGAGCGAAGTGCTGGCGGATATGGAGGGCGCGTTCAAGGCGCGCGGCGTCGAGCCGGTCAACGCGCTTTTCATCGAAGCCTCGGAAGGCGCGCTTGGCGAAGAAACGCCGGAACAGATCTCGGCGCGCACGGACGCAATCATCGCGGCGCTTGGCGAAGCGGCGACGAAAGCGCCGGATGACGGAAGATCAGCCGGGCAGGTCGCCGCAGGCGTCGTCTCCGACCAGATCGACCGCGCGGTCGACATGTATCGGCTTGCGAGCGCTTCGGGCGACTATGGCGACTATTTGGACGGGTACGGATTTTTCAAGGCTGCGGAGAGCGCATACGAACGCGCGCGCGACGTGATCGAAAAAGAAAATCCGGCGGCGGCCGCGCAGATTGCAGCGGCGCTGACCGCCCTCAGCGCGGTCTATCGTTCAGCGGCCGCGCCGGAGGCGGTCAACGGCGACGTCGCGGCGTTGTCGGCCGCATCCTCGCGCGTGATGTTGTCGCTGGGACAGTAGACCTATTCTTTGACCCGCCAGGCCGTCACCGTCTGAGGCTCCCAGTTCGGCACGACGATGAGGCCGTCGATCATCGTAAGGTCGTTCTGGAATATTTTCTCCGCCGCGGTGTCGACGATCGTCGTCACTGCTCCTTTTTTACTTACATAGTGAATCTTGCCGGGCCAGGACGAGACGAGAAATCCGCCGCGCTTGCCGGCGATGACGCCTATGCCGTCGGCGTTCTGCATGCCGGTCGCGATCGTTCTCCAACCGCCTGACGCCGTCGCCTCGAACAGCGACCCGCTCGTCATGGTGCTGACGAACATCCGGTCGCCGGCCCCCGTCAGACCATTGACGCCTCGAAGCTCCTCGCCTTCGCGCCAGAGGTCGATGCTCGTCCCGGTGAAGCGCCAGATGCGGCTGGTCTGGGAATCCGACACGAAAACGTCGTCCTGCCAGACCGTAACGTCGTTCAGAAATTTCGCGCCCTCTACGGCCGCGCCGTCGAGCGCCTCGCCTGTCGCCGCATCGAAGACCCTGACGATGTCGATGTCCGCGACATAGAGATGTCCTTCATGCACGGCCATGCCCTTCGGCCCGTCGAGCCCTTCGATGAATTTGAGGTCGAGGATTTCGCCTGTCTTCGACAGGCGCGAGATGAACCCGTTCCCGTCTCGCGCGCCGCCTTCGCCGCAGACGTTGGAAATGAACAGCGCGCCGTCGGGCGCCGCCGCGACCCCTTCGGGGTTGCAAAGGCCTTCAGCGCGCCAGACTTGCTCCAGCGCCGGCGGCCCGGCGTAGGCGGCGGAGGCCGCAAGCGATGCTGCGGCGAGGAAAAGCGCTCGCTTCATTGGAAATCTCCCGTTAACGGTCGCAACGATAAGCGCAGCCGAGCCGGCGCGCCTCTCCTTCTGCCGCAATACCGCTTCACTTCACCGCGACGAAGCGCGCATCGACCGGCTGGTGGTCCGAAAACTGGAAGTCGAGATCGCGCGCCTTGACGCCTTCGGCGCGAACATTCGGCGAGATGACGAAGCCGTCGATGACGGTCGTGAAGTTCTCGCCCTTGACGTAGTGTCGCTCATTGGTGCGCACCGTAGGCGTTTCGCGGTCGATGGCGACCGACCACCCCTGCGGCAATTCTTCGTAAGGAAAAGCATGCACCCAGAAGAGATATTTCTGTTCTGTCGTATAGGGACGTTCGGGCCGGTGGAACTCGTAGTTCCAGTCGCCGCCGATGACCACGCGATTTCCTTTCGCGTACTCGGCCTGCGCGAACGCGATAACTGTGCGAAGCTGCTCAAGACGGACATTGGCGCCTTCATCGAAGGCGGAAAGATGGATGTTGATGACCGTCCACGCAGCGCCGGTCGCCGGCAGGCGGATGACATGCATGTGATAGAGCCGCCGCGACATGCCCATGATGAATTGCGGCTCCAGCGGCAAAGGAACGATCTCCCGCTGAGCGCCGGCCAGATTCGCGGAGGAGAATAGCCCGTGCCGGGCGCGAAGCGGCGGCGGCATCAGCTGCGAAGCGAAATCAGCGGAGAAGGCGTTGTCGCGGCCTGCAAGCGCATCCGCCGCGCCGGCGACGCTGTCCGCGCCGCGGGTCAGCAGACTCGCGCGCGCTGTCTCCTGCAGGAGGATGACATCGGCGCTGGAGGAATCGAGTTCTAGCGCGATGTTTCGGAGATTCTTGTTCGTCACGGCCCGGCTCGGCGGCAAATAGTTCTTTCCGCCGTCCACGGAGAAATCGGATTCCGCGCCAAGCCCGGCATAACCAAGATTCCAGATCGTGACGCTGAGCTCGTCGCCGGCGCTGGCCGCCATATCGGCGGGGGAGCCGATCGGTTCGATTTCAATATCCTTACGCATCCTGTTCACACTTATCGCAATGC
>CAZNXR010000307.1:0-3547 GCA_964576815.1 uncultured Caulobacterales bacterium
AGTGTTGCTGGCGCGCGAGGCAGAGACGGCGCCGCTGGCGATGGCGGCGGAGTAGCAACGGTTTTCGCCCACGGACCTGACTGTATTTGCCGCAGATTCACGTCCCCTTAACCCTCCTGCTCACCCGCCCTTAACCATCCGCCCGGCAAAATCTGCCGGTTGGTTGAGGGACCTTTCATGTCGGGGGCTGAGCTTCTCGATCTTGCGCGCGAGGCGTTCTGGGTGGCGATCCTCGTTTCGGGGCCTGCTATGCTGGCGGGGCTCCTCGTCGGGCTCGCCATCGCGCTCCTGCAGGCGTTGACGCAGGTGCAGGAAATGACGCTCGTCTTCGTGCCGCGCATCATCGTCATGTTCGTCGTCATCGCGCTGACGCTGCCCTTCATGGGTGCGACGCTCGGGCGCTTCGCGACGAAGATCTTCACGATCATCGCCGGCGGCGAATTGCCGTGAGCGCGGCCGCGCTGCTTTCGCTGCTTCCCGCCGACATCACCGTGCTGGCGGCGATCTTCGCGCGCGTCGGGGCGATGATGATGACGGCGCCCGCGTTCGGCGATTTCACCATTCCGGCGCGCGTCCGGCTCGCGATCGCGCTCGGGGTGACGCTGGCGCTCGCGCCGGCCGTCGCCGGCGACATCCGCGCGCCGGCGGCGGGCGACGCCTTCGCGCTCCTCCTTCTCATCGGCGGCGAGACGCTGATCGGCCTTTTTCTGGGGCTCTTTGCGCGCGCGATCGCGGCGGCGCTCAATGTCGCGGGCGAGGTGATCGCGTTGCAAATGGGCCTTTCCCTCGCGCAAGTCTTCGACCCGACGCAGGACGTGCAAGGCGCGATCGTCGGCGGGTTCCTCGCGATTCTCGGCGCGACGATGATCTTTGCGACCGATGCGCACCATCTCCTCCTCGCCGCGCTCAGCGATTCCTACGCGCTGCTTGCGCCGGGCGGCGAGTTCGCTTTCGGCGACGCGGCCTCCGCGATGATCGGCGCCGTCGCGGCGGCGTTCTCGCTCGGCGTCAGGCTCGCCGCGCCCTTCATCGTGTTCGGTCTCGTCTTCTATGCGGGCGCGGGCGTCCTCAACCGCCTGATGCCGCAGGCGCAGGTCTTCTTCATGCTGCTCCCTGCAAATCTCGTCATCGGGCTGATGCTCCTGATGCTGACGACCGGCCTCATCATGACGGCGTTCCTGACGCAGTTCGAAGCCGAGCTGTCGCAGTTCCTGAGGTGACCCCTTGGCCGAGGAACAGGAAAATCACCAGAAGACCGAACAGCCGACGCCGAAGCGTCTCGCCGACGCGCGGAAGAAAGGCGATGCGCCGCGCAGCGCGGAGATTCCGGCGACGGCGATGATCGCCGCCGGAGGCTTTGCCCTGTGGCTTCTCGCCGACGACGTTTCCGTCCGCCTTGTGCGTCTTGGCGCTGTTTTCTTGGAGCGGCCCCACGACTTCACGGCCGACGCCGAAGGGCTCGCCGCAATCTATGCGAAGATCGCGCTCGCCGCCGGCGCGGCGCTTGCGGGCCTTGCGGTCCTGTTCGTCATCGTCGCCGCCGGCGCCCATGCCGTACAGGCCGCGCCCGTACTCGCGGCGGAGCGGCTGAAGCCGTCCCTGAAGCGCCTGTCGCCGATGGAAGGGGCAAAGCGCCTCTTCGGCCCGCAGGCGATCGCAAACTTCCTGAAAGGCCTCGGCAAACTTGGCGTCGTCGGCGCCATTCTCGTCTTCACGATGTGGCCCGATCACGAGCGCCTCGCGGGCCTTCCCTTCGCGGATGAACGCGCCGCGCTTTCCCTGGCGCAGGAGGGCGTTTTGAAGCTCATTGCCGCGACAGTCGCTGCGATGAGCGTCATCGCCGCCCTCGATTATGCGTTCGCCAGATCCCAGTGGATGAAGCGCCTGATGATGACGCGCGAGGAAGTGAAGCGCGAACTGAAAGAGACCGACGGCGATCCGCAGATCAAGGGCCGCCGCCGCCAGCAGCGCGAGGCGCGCGCGCGCCGGCGGATGATGAAGGCTGTGAAGGGCGCCAGCATCCTCATCATGAACCCGACGCACTTCGCGGTCGCCCTGAAATATGAAAGCGGCAAGACCCCGGCGCCGCTCTGCGTCGCCAAGGGCCTCGACGATATCGCGCTGCGCCTCCGGGCCGCCGCCGAGGAGGCGCGCGTCCCCGCCGTCGAAAACCCGCCGCTCGCCCGCGCCCTCTACGCCGCCGTCGAGATCGACGCGGAAATCCCCGTCGAGCACTACGAAGCCGTGGCGAAAGTGATCGGCTTTGTGATGGGGAAAACGCGCGCCGCGGCCCCCAGGCCGATCTAGCGCGCGCGAGCGAACAGTTGCAGGCGAAGTGACCCGCTTCTGGAGGCTCCCTTGGCTGCGACGCCCCTTCGCGCAGACGAACCCGCAACGCCTGAAACGCCGCCCGCCGCCGATCAAGCAGCGCCACGCCCGCCCGGCGCCGGCGACATCGCCGCGATGATGGCGGCGGCCGAAGCGCGGGCGCGCGAAACCGAAACGGCGCGTGAAGGGGAACAGTTTGAGAAACGGGCGCGGATACTCCAGCACGCCCTGTTCGGCGCGCTTTGGGGCGGGCTCGCCGTTGCGGCGGCGGCCGCGGCCTATGTGCTCTCGACCGGGGCGCTCGGGCTTGCGGGCTACGCGCTCGCCGCCGTCGTCGCCGTCTTTGCGGTCATCTGCGCGGCGGCGGCCTTCCGACCGGGCTCATCCGCGATGCTGGCGAGCGCGGCCCTCAAGCGCGCAAAGGGCAAATCGATCGTCGAGGCCGCGCAGCTCGCCGGGTCGGAAATTCTTGAAAGCCTCGGCATCGCAGGCCGCGTGCTCGACGCCGATCCTGACGCGCGCCTCGTTTCGCGGCGCGACGGCGTCGTCCTTTACGCCAATTCGGCGTATTTCGCGCTGGCGCGCGACGCCGGCGTCATCGGCCCGGCGGGCTTGCCGCCGCGCATCGACCGCCTGTTCGCGCAACAGGGCGCGGAAGCGACCAAAGTCTTTCGCCTCTGCCGTGCCGCGAAGAGCGCGGCGCAGGCGGAAGAAATCGTCTATCAGCAGATCGGTCTTTTGGGCGGCGGCGCGCGGCGGCGCTTCGAGGTATCGACGCGTCCGATCGCCGGCGCCGATGATTTCATCGCCTGGCGACTGCGCGAACTGCCGATCGAGGAGAAGGAACACGACGTCCTTGCCGCGTCTTACGCCGATTTCCCGCGCCCGGTCTTCGCGGTCGAAAAATCCGGACAGATCGCCTGGGCGAACGCGGCGATGCGCGCGAGCCTCGGCCTGCAGCGTCACGAACTTCATCACGTCAACGACGTCATCCTCGGCGAGACGGCTGAGACGGTGCGCGCGCTTTGGCGCGCCGACGGCGCGGGCGTCTCGGCGATGGTGCGCCGGCGCGACGCCGATCCCGCCGACGCCGCCTTCTGCGCGTTCCGCCGCGGCGGCGCAGGCGAGGGCTTCGTCTGTGTAGAGATGACATTGGCGCCGGAGGCGCCGGAATCCGAGGCCTCCGACATGTCGGGCGATATTTCGGAGGCGCCCTTCG
>CAZNXR010000308.1:0-3528 GCA_964576815.1 uncultured Caulobacterales bacterium
GAAATGCCTAGTGACAATGTAACCGCCGCGCAAGGCCGCATACACTTCCCTCAGCGTCCGCTCTCCGGCTTGATGGTCGGCGACCGGAGCATTAAGTCCGGCGCACCGCGACAGGAGCGTTCCGGATGCCCAAAACCGCCGCCGAACTCGCCGAGGGCGCCAAGGCGCCCGCTTTCGATCTGCCTGCGGACGGGGCCGGGCGTCTGAAGCTCAAGGATTTTTTGGGCAAGGCGCTCGTTCTTTATTTCTATCCCAAGGACGACACGTCCGGTTGCACCAAGGAAGCGCTCGATTTCTCCGCTGCCGAGAAGAAGTTCGAACGGGCCGGAGCGGCGATCGTCGGCGTTTCAAAGGACAGCGTCGCTGCGCATGACAAGTTCAAGGCCAAGCACAAGCTCAAGGTCGCGCTCGGGTCCGACGAGGACGGCAAGACCGTCGAGGCCTACGGCGTCTGGGTCGAAAAATCGATGTATGGCCGGAAATATATGGGCATCGAGCGGGCGACCTTTCTCATCGACGCCAAGGGCGTCATCCGGAAGGTCTGGCGGAAAGTGAAAGTGCCGGGCCATGTTGACGAGGTGCTCGCCGCCGTGAAAGCGCTCGACTGAAAATGGGCTGGCGGCGCATCGCCTTGGAGGTCTTGACCGACTGCGACGCCGCCGGAAAATGTAGGCGCGCCCTCTCGGCTTGGGACGCGAAAAATGACCCGGAGAGCGAGCGCTTGTTGGCCCCGCCGCCACGTCCCGGCCGTCCGGCCGAACCCCCGCTTGTTTCGCCAAGGGACGCACCGAAGCGGGGAATGGGATCCGTTGAGGGGCGGGTTGCGCTTATTCATGCTCTTGCCCACATCGAACTCAATGCCGTCGATCTCGCCTTTGATATGGCGCTCCGCTTCGCCGGCGAGGCTGAGGCGGCCGGGTTCGATCGGGCTTCGTTCGTCGCCGACTGGCTCAAAGTCGGACGGGAGGAAGCTCGGCATTTTCTGATGCTTGAGGACAGGCTGCGGTCGCTCGGCTCCCGCTATGGTGCCCTTCCGGCGCATGACGGCCTGTGGGAGGCGGCCGAAGCGACCGCCGACAGCCTCCTTGCCCGGCTGGCGATTGCGCCGATGGTGCTCGAAGCCCGCGGACTGGACGTTACGCCGGGCATGGCGGACCGCCTCAGGGAGATGGGCGATCCGGACAGCGCCCGCATTCTTGAAACGATCTATGCGGACGAGATCGGCCATGTCGCGACAGGCGTCGCCTGGTTCGAGGCCCTGTGCCGGGCCCGGGGCGCAGACCCTGTCGAAACTTTTGCGGGGCTCGTCGCCTCGCGGTTCCGGGGACGGCTCAAACCCCCCTTTAATCAGATAGGCAGGGTGGCGGCAGGCCTTGGTCCCCGCTATTACGCGATGGCGTAAGCTTTGCGCAGGGCGACCGGTCCGGCGCGAAATTGTTAAAAAATCGTGGTTACTTCATCACATAGCTGTTGCGAAATGCGGTTAGATGGGCTGCAATATCTTAAGGGTGGGCGCGGTAAAACGCGTTTTGCGTTGTTCAGGGGCAGCGTTGAATGAGCCGTAAGAAGTCCGGCCAAGCCAAGCGCGTGATCAGTCGCTGGTTCAAGGAACGGCAGATCTACCATCGCAGCGACGGCGTCGTTCATTTTATTTCGATGTCGACACGGACCCAGATCGCTCTGGCGTCCGTCATAGGCGCCGCCCTGTTGTGGGTCGCCTACGCGTCCGTCAACGTCGTTTTCAAAGAACAAATCATCGTCGCCAAGGAGCGCGACCGCCGCGTTCTCGAAACGGTTTTCAACAAGCGCCTCGCCCAGTCGCAGCGCGCCTATGACGATGTCAGTTCGCTCAATGTCATCATGCAGCGCGAATTCGACGCGACGATGGCGGAGATTTCCTCCCGCCACCAGACGCTGAAGTCGATGGTCGAGCGCAAAACGTCTGTCGATAACGACTTGCAAGCTTTGTCAAAGAGCCTTTCGGAAGCAGGATCGCCGAATGGTCAAAAACCGGTCAACGGCAACCGCATCATGATCGATGTGGCGCCCGCAGAACCGACACCGCGCCAATCCCGCGTGTCGATGCTGCGCCGCCAAGCCGTGCGCGAGGCGAGCCTCCAAGGCACCCATGTTCCGGCGAACAGCCCTGCCGCGCCGGCCTTGCAGCAGATGCGTTCGGCCTCGAGCGATCTCTATGTCGAGCAGGTCTTGCTTCTCGCTTCGCTGGAGGAGCGCGCGTCGAGAAAGATCAGCGAACTGAAGCTGGTCCTTGCCAGCACCGGCGTCGATCCTGCGACTTTCACGACGTCGCCGAAAGTGCAGAATCTCGTGCTCGCTCAGGGCGGTCCCTTTGTCGATCCGTCGAACTTCGCTGACGTTACTTCGCCGTTCTTCCGCCACGCCAACCGCACTGCGCTGATCGTCGACCAGCTCCGCGAAATCCAGAATGCGGTCAACACGGTTCCCTTCTCTTCGCCATTGCTGGTCAGCCGCAAATTCACCAGCGGCTTCGGCGTGCGGCGCGATCCGATCACCGGCCGGGCGGCCAGCCATCAGGGTATCGATTTTTCGGCCGTATGGGCCGCGCCGATCACGGCTACCGCGCGCGGCGTCGTCAAATTCGCCGGCCAGCGCGCCGGGTATGGCAGAACCGTGGAAATCGATCACGGAAACGGCTTCGTGACGCGTTACGCCCATCTTAACCGTATTGTCGTAAGACAGGGTCAGAAAGTGAAGCTCAACCAAAAAGTGGGCGAGCTTGGAAACAGCGGCCGCAGCACGGGGCCGCACATACACTACGAAGTGATGTTCCGCGGCCAGCCGCGCAACCCCCTTCGGTTCATTGAGGCAGGCCGCTATGTTTTCGAAAGCTAAAGCCAAGGAAGGAGCGGACGACCGGCAGGGGCGTTCGCTCGCGAATGAAACGATGAGCGCCAAGGAACAAGCCGCAACGCCGGTTAAGCAAAGAACGAGCGCGCTGCGCGCCTCGGGCGTGCCGACCATCATCTCCGCCGACATGGCGATCCGCGGCAATGTCAATTCAGCGGGCGAAGTTCAGCTCGACGGCGCGCTGGACGGCGACATCAAGGCGGCGATGCTGATCGTCGGCGAAAAAGCTTCCGTCAAGGGCGAGATCATTTGCGAGTCCGTGACGGTGCGCGGCCGCGTCGAAGGCGGCATTCGCGCCAAGCAGGTCGCGCTTGCCGCGACCGCTCATATTGTCGGCGACATTCTTCATAGTTCGCTCTCCGTTGAGAGCGGCGCGCATTTCGAAGGCAATTGCCGCCATTCGGACGACCCCCTGTCGGAAGCGGCGGGCAGCGATTTCCGTAAAACCCGCCCGACCAGCGGTCCGACGCCGCGCCCGATCGCGTCGGCCGTGCCTGCGGGGGAGCCGGACCGCGCGACGTCAGGCGACGCGCCGTCATTCCTTAGTCCGGCGCGTTCTCCGCTGCGCTAAGGACCGCCGGGCGATACGCGATCTCGAAATTTCGCCGACTTTGACGACGGCCGATCCGCGCAGCTCTA
>CAZNXR010000309.1:0-3526 GCA_964576815.1 uncultured Caulobacterales bacterium
CAGGCGGCGCGCCTTTCGGCGATTCAAGGCCGACATCGATTGATGCGCCGCCGCCGGACACTTTAACGCTCGCGCGTGCGGCGCCGACGGCGCTTTCGACAAGGCCTGTTAGCGATTCCCCGGCGAGAGCGCGCTCGACCGCATCGACCAGCATCGCCGCCGGCGCGAGCGGCGATTGCCAGAAGCTGGCGTAGACGACCTGATGGCCGCGCCTTCGGGCGAGCGGCGCGAAATCCTTACGGAGAAACTCCGTCTTTCCGATCCGGCGCGGCCCGAACAGGAGCAACGCCTTGGCCGGCCCTTTGGTCAGCGCCTGAAACGTGCGTTCAGCAAGCTCGCGGCGCGGATAGTGCCAGATGTCCTTCGCCATTATGTACTTTTATGACGGCGATCATAATTATGCAACCGTCCATAAATACGCATAACGGGCGAAAGCCGGCGGGCCTCGCCGTCACTCCTTCATCAGCTGGCGCGCGAAATAGGCGTATTCAAGCGCCGTGCGATAGGCGAGCTGGTCCTGGTTCGCCGTGCCGCCGTGGCCGCCCTCGATGTTCTCGTAATAGAGGACGGGATAGCCGAGGCTCTTCAGCGTCGCGACCGCTTTTCGCGCGTGCCCTGGATGCACGCGGTCGTCCTTCGTCGACGTGTAGAAGAAAACTTCCGGATAGGGCTTGCCCTTTTCGAGCTTCTGATAGGGCGAGTACTGAGAAATATACGCCCATTCCTCGGGCTTGTCGGGATCGCCATACTCGGCCATCCATGACGCGCCGGCGAGCAGCTTGTTATAGCGCCGCATGTCGAAGAGCGGCACGCCGATGTCGATCGCGCCGTAGAGTTCCGGGCGCTGCGTCAGGATCGCGCCCATCAGGAGACCGCCGTTCGAACGCCCCACAGCGCCGAGCTTTTGCGGGCTCGTCACGCCCGTCTCGATGAGATGCTCGGAGATCGCGATGAAATCGTCGAACGACCGTTGCCGGTTCTCCTTCAGCGCCGCTTCGTGCCACCGCGGCCCGTATTCTGAGCCCCCGCGGATGTTCGAGAGCACAAGGACGCCGCCGCGGCTTACCCACATCTTGCCGGCGAGGGCGCCGTGCTGCGGCCGGCCCGGATCCGAATAGTAAAGCGGCAGCGTGGCGGCGAGAAACCCTCCGTACCCGTATTGAACGGTCGGCGCGTTTCCGGCCGCGAGCACGTCCTCCTTCGCCATGATGTAATACGGAACCTTCGTTCCGTCCGCCGACGTCGCAAAGCGCTGTTCGACGACGACGTCCGACGCGTCGTAAAAGGCCGGCGCGGCGAGAATCGACGAGAGCTTGTTCTTTCCCGTCAGCCAGTAGATTGAATCCGGCGTCGTCAGGCTTTCATAAGAGAGAAGCGCGTCGTCCGTCCCGCCGCCGCCCGAAACGATGCCGATCGTTCCGTTCGCCGGGGCGGCGATTTCCTTTCGCTTCCACGCGCCTTTCTTGTCGCGTGAGAGGCGCGCGATCTTGCCCGACACGTCTTCGAGATATTGAACGACGAGGCTCGACTCGCCGATCTCGACATCCTCGATCGACTGATTGTCCGCCGCCGCCATGACGAGCGCGGCGCCGCCGCCGGCGAGGTCGTAGGCGACGATCGCGCCCTGCGGATAGTCGGCCCCTTGATAAGTCCACGCCTCGCGCAAGGTGAAGATCGCGCGCCCGCCGAGCACTCCTTGCAGGTCGGCGTTTTTCGGCAGCGGCAGCGTGCTCTTTTCGCCCTCGACGCCCGCCGCATAGTCGTATTCGGTCTCGAAAAAGCTCACGGCGCGCTGCGCGAAGATGTGCGCGGCGCCGCCGTCCTGCTCGACCCGCCCCCAGACCGCGACATCGGTCTGTGCGCCCTCGGCGAAGACGGGGGCGTCGGCGATCGCGGTCCCGCGGCGCCATACGCGCGAAAAGCGCGGATAGCCCGATGTCGTCAGCGAGCCCGCGCCCATGTCGGTTCCGACAAGCAGCGTATCCTTGTCGATCCAGGCGACGCCGGATTTGGCTTCGGCGAGCGAAAACCCTCCGTCTACGAAGGATTTCTTCGCGGTGTCGAACTCTCGCCAATAGGCGGCGTCCTTGCCGCCGTCGGAAAGCTCAACCATGCAGTGAACATACTCGGGCGACAGGCAGTTGATGTCGCCGTGGATCCAGTTGCGCCCCTCATCCGCGGCGAGCTTGTCGAAGTCGATGACCGTCTCCCATTCGGGCGCGCCCTTGCGGTAGCCGTCAACGCCCGCCCGGCGCCAGACGCCGCGCACATGGTCCGCGTCCTGCCAGAAATTGTAGACGAACCCTGCGTGAATTTCGCCGTAAGGGATGCGCGCCGTCGAATTGAGAATGGCCTTGGCCTCCTCGACCATCGGCCGGAACCGCGGATCGGCCTCGATCGCGGCGAGGCTTTCGGCGTTCTGCGCCTTCACCCAATCGATGGCTTTTTTCCCCTCAACCTCTTCCAGCCAGAGGAAGGGGTCGGCCGCCGCCGCCGCAATGCTCGCCGCAAGGGCCGCCGCGGCCCCCGCCAGATGTCTCATTCTCATGGTCCCCGTCCCTGATCCGCTGTCCCGCCCGCCGGCGCCAGGCGCCGCAGGGTGAAGGAGGGTTAACCATGATCGCCCGCCTGTCAAAACGCTTCGCCGCGCCGAAAGCGCCGGTCGCCTAAAGTTTTAGACAGGCGTTTAGCGAAGGATTGAGCCCCGGCGCCTATCCTGCATTGCGGGGGCGGTCTTAGACCTCGTGGGTAAAGCACCGTGTTGGTTAAATCCGTGAACAAGGCCGAACATCGGCGGTTCAAGCGCATCGCGCTCGACATGCCGGCGCGCATCATCGTCAACGGCATCGACGAGTATGACGGGCGCCTCGTCAACATTTCGCCGGGCGACCTCGCCGTGACCGTCGATGCGCCGATCGCCAAGGGCGACGCCGCCGTCATTTATGTGAGCGGCCTCGACGTCATCGAGGGGCGCGTCGCGCGCACCTTCCCCGACGGTTTTGCGCTGTCGTTCCTGCTGTCGCGCCGCCGCCGCGCGCTGCTGACCGAACAACTGATGTTGCGCGCCAACGGCACGATCGCCGCCGGGCTCGCCGACCGGCGCGGCGCGCCGCGCCATCCCGGCGCCGAACAACGCCTTGTCTGCCGCCTTCCGGACGGCGGCTCGCTGTTCGTTCGCACGATCGACATGTCCGTGGACGGCATATCGGTCGAATCGCCGCGCAAACCCGCCGTCGGTTCGGCCATTCATGTCGGCCGCCAGAAGGCGATCGTCATGCGCCACACGGCGCGCGGCTTCGTCGCGCTTTACGAACGCGCAGCGCAAGGCGCGGGCGCGCCTGACCTTCATCAGGCGTCAACCGCAAAACTGCGGGCGGTCTGAGCCGAGAACGTCAGGATTCCGGCGACGCGGTGACGAAGGCGCGGAGATTTTCCGCCACCGAACGCGCGTCAAACGCCTGCGCATCGTCCGCAGGTTTTTGTCCTTTGAACAGTTTGACAAACGCGACCGCGGAATAGCGGGTGA
>CAZNXR010000310.1:0-3523 GCA_964576815.1 uncultured Caulobacterales bacterium
TCGAGCGAGCCCGACTCATAAGCGAACAGTATTTTGGCGCCGGGGCCGTCCAAAATCGACAGCTTGCCGGCCCTGCGCCACGGCGCGAAGTCCTGATGCACGAGATCGAGCGCGCACACCGGCCTCTTGTATGCGCCCTGCCCCACATTGCGAACGACGAGCGCCGGAATGAAGCTGCGCCTGATCGCACGCTCCGCGGTCGTCCCGATAAAGGCGTTGCGGAGCGGGGCGCGGCGATGCGCGCCGAACACCAGAAGATCGGCGTCCAGTTCTTCAGCGACATCATTGATCGTTTCGTGCGGGTCGCCGACCTGAATCCGATGGTTGACTTTGACGTCCCCTCGCGGCGCCGGACCGCCGGGCGAAAAAAGCAGCTCCGCTTCGCGCTTCGCGGCGTCAATCAACGATTGCGGCTGGTCTTCGTCGATCACATGCAGATAGGTAATCTGCGCTCCTGTTCGTCCCGCCAGATCCAGCGCCCGCTCGCAGGCGATCGCCGAACGCTTAGAAAAATCGCTCGCAACAAGTATATGTTTAGGCATGAGGCGTTCTCCCGTTTGCTAACTGACTGACATGGGCCCGAAAGCGTGAGTTTGAAGTCCAGGATCAAGCGCCGATTGTCGCAGAAGCGCGTACTTCGGCTCCTTATTCGCAATCGCAAAATGCGGGGACATCGCCATTAGGGAAACGCCGATTGCCCATGCTGCTTCGCCTGGCGCAAGATCAGGTCTCTTCCTGCGCGGGGGCGCTCTCGTGAAGGTTCATGTGCTGACGGCGGCCGCGATTGCGGCGGCGCTGGCGACGCTGGCGCAGGCGGAAGGCGAAAGCCTCACCGTCGTCCTCCTCGGGGACACCGGTCTCAACATGACGCGCGCGCCGGTCTCGCCCGACGGCGGCTATAAATTCGACCGGTTGATCGCCGCCGACGAAGCGATGGCGCATGTTCGCCCGCTCCTCTCCGGCGATATCGTCTTCGCCAATCTCGAAACGGCCGTCACCGACCGCAACGATCTTCCGGCGCGCGAAAAGCCCTTCGTCTTCCGCACGCATCCGAACGCGGTAAGAGCGTTTGTAACAGCAGGCGTCAATGCGGTATCGCTCGCCAACATTCACACGCTCGATTACGGCCTCAGGGGCGGCGGCGAAACGCTGCGACACATGACAGCGCTCGCGGGCGACGGACTTCTTGCATGGCCGGGCCTCGGACGCACGCGCGATGAAGCGCTCGCCCCGCATGTCTTCACGCGCGGGAATTCGCGTGTTGCCTTCTCGGCGATCGGCATCGGCGGCAAGGGCTACGCGCTTCCGGCGCCGGAAGGCTCTGCAGGCATGGCGATCCTCGATGAGGACTACGGCGACGCCGTCCGCAGGCTGAACGATATGCCGGCGGACCTCCGCCTTCTGTCCGTGCATTACGGCCGGGAGCTCGCTTCCTTCCCCGATCCTGTCGAAATAGCGCAGTTTCGCGACGTGGCGGCGGCCCCGAACGGTCTGTCGATCGTCGCCGGCCGCCATGCCCACGTCGCCAAGGGCGTTTCGATTTCCGGGCGACATCTCGTCGCCTACGGGCTCGGCAACTTCCTCCATTTTGGAATGCGCGACATGGCGGGCCTCGGCCTATGCCGCGATTTCGGGCTTGCGCTGCGCGCGACGCTCGTTCGCGAGGGCGACGCGCCGTTCGAGGTCGATAGGGTCGAGGCCTATACGTTGACCGACATGCAGGTGCAAACGCGCATCATCACCGGGGAGGCGGCGGCGCTCCGGCTCGACGTCGTCAACTATCTCGGCGCCGCGCTCGACGATGCGCGAATCGGCGCGCGCGGGCTCCGGTTTGCTCTGCAGACGGACGGCGCCGGGCTCTGGTGCCGCGAAGGGTCGGCGAGCCCGCGCTGCCTAAGCTGGACGGAGCCCCCGCCCGCCAGCGGCGCGCGGCTTTCTGACATTGCGCGCGCCTGCGGGCGCTCCACGCTCGCCGATGCGGGACCTGCTCATATTGGCGAAGACCCGCGCGGCTGGGCCCGGCCCGTCACGCTCGCCGACATGCTCGCCGCGCATGACGCTGCGCGCCGCGAACTCCCATCCGGCCTCGGGCGCACGATCAACATGCTGCGGATCGACGCTGCAGCGCGCCATTCTTCGGGCGAGTGATCACCTTTACAGCGCCTCTGCCGAGCGCTGTGGACCCTATGGGCGGGGCGCGCAAAGATGGTGCGCCGCTTTCCGGAGACGTAGATGCCCATCGAAGCCCTCAGAACCCCCGACGACCGTTTCGCGAACCTGCCCGGCTGGCCGTTTCCGCCGCGTTATGTCGAGGGGCTCAAAGGCTTTGAGGGCCTCCGGATGCATTATGTGGACGAGGGCCCGCAGGGCGCCAAGGTCACTTTCCTGTGCATTCACGGCGAGCCCTCCTGGGCTTACCTATTCCGAAAAATGATCCCGGCCTTCACGGCAGCGGGCCATCGCGCCGTCGCGGTCGATATGTTCGGCTTCGGCCGCTCCGACAAGCCGAGCGACGATCATGTGTATACATACCATTTCCATCGGAACGCCCTCCTCGCCTTTGTCGAGCGCATGGACCTGAAGAACATCTGCCTAGTCGTGCAGGACTGGGGCGGCCTCCTCGGCCTGACGCTGCCGATGGAGGCGCCGCAGCGCTACACGCGCCTTATCGTCATGAACACCGGCCTCCCCGTCGGCGAAGAGGCCCCCGCCGGATTCGCCATGTGGCGCGCCTTCAACCGTTCGCAGCCGGACCTCAAGGTCGGCGACCTGATGAAACGCGCGACGCCCATTCTCTCCGACGCCGAAATGGCGGCCTATGACGCGCCCTTCCCCGACCAGCGCTACAAGGGCGGCGTGCGCCGTTTCCCCGAACTCGTGATGCTGAAGGAGCAAGGCGCGGCGGACCTGACGCCGCTGTCGAAGGACGGCGTCGAAACATCGCTCCGGGCGCGCAAATTCTGGTCCGAGCAGTGGAATGGCGAAAGCTTCATGGCGATCGGCATGCAGGATCCGGTCCTGGGGCCGCCGGCCATGTACGGCCTCCGGAAATTCATCAAAGGCTGCCCCGAGCCAATGGAAGTCGCGGACGCCGGCCACTTCGTGCAGGAATGGGGCGCGCCGGTGGCGCAGGCGGCGCTGGCGCGTTTCAGGATCGGTTAGGGCGCTTCGCCCGCCGCCTTGGCGGCGATGCGGGCGCGGAGGCGTTCGGCCTTCTCAACGTTGAACGTCGATTTCGCCTTGCGAAATTCATCGATTGCGGCGTCGAGGTCAGGCAGCAACGCCGCGTAAGCAAGCGTCGCTGTTGAACGGTCGGCAAACCGGTCCGCCTGAATTTCGAGCGCCAATACGAGATTGTTCTGCGTCATCGCCCAGTCGAGCGGAACCCGCGCGCGCGTCCTCTCCTCCAGCGCAAGGCGATAGGCGCTGACCGCCTCTGTCAGCGCCGAATCGTCCCCCCGCGCCCCGAGCGTTAGAAGCGCAGTGCCGAGATTGGTCTGCGTCATCGCCCAGTCGAGCGGAA
>CAZNXR010000311.1:0-3511 GCA_964576815.1 uncultured Caulobacterales bacterium
TTGAGGAAAAACCTGAGGATGACGCGGAATCCGCGGAGTTCTTCGACGCCGGCGCCGGCGAGGCCGCAAAGACCGAGTAACGCGCACGCGCTGTGGAATGAAAAGGAAAGCCGGCCGCTCGACGGCCGGTTTTTTTTATGGTCTTTCGCATGCATGGCCGATGGCGCGAACCCGCTCCAGAAAAACCCCAATGACGCGACTACCGGCGCCGACCGCGCGCCGGTGAGCCTTGAATCCGAGCAGGCCGTGCTCGGCGCCGTCCTTTACGACAACGAGATTTATTTCCGGGTGACCGGCGTTCTGAAGAGCGAGCACTTCTTCGATCCCGTTCACCGCCTGATCTTCGACGCCTGCGGCGCGCTCATCAATCAGAGCCGCCTCGCCTCGCCCGCGCTCATCGACGCCTCGCTCGCCGCCATTCCCGGTTATGTCGAAGCGGGCGGGCGCAAATATCTCGAACAACTCGCGGCGAACGTCCCCTCGACCGCCGGCGCGCTCGATTATGCGCGCGTCGTTTTCGAAATGTCCGTGCGCCGGGGCCTCATCACCATCGGCTCGGATATGATTGAGCGCGCGCAAGTTGCGATGCTCGACGACGAGCCGGGCGGTCAGCTCGCCGACGCCGAGCAGGCGCTCTACAAGCTCGCCGAGACCGGCAAATATGGCGGGGGCTTCAAGACGTTTCGCACCGCGATCGCCGACGCCATTGAAATCGCGGATGCAGCGCTAAAGCGCGGCGGCGGCCTCGCGGGAATTTCGACGGGCCTTCGCGATCTCGACCACACGCTCGGCGGCCTGCACCCGTCCGACCTCATCATCCTCGCCGGGCGGCCTTCGATGGGAAAATCCTCGCTGGCGACCAATATCGCGCTCAATGTCGCGCGCGCTTACAAGCCCGAACGCCAGCCGGATGGATCGATCAAGGCGGCGGAAGGCGGCGTCGTCGGCTTGTTCTCGCTTGAAATGTCGTCCGATCAGCTGGCGACGCGCATCATCTCCGAAGTCTCCGCCGTGCCGTCGAACGAAATCCGCCGCGGCGAGATCGACCAGGAGCAGTTCGACCGCATCTATCACGCCTCGCGCGAGCTTGAATCGCTGCCGCTCTACATTGACGATACCGGCGGCCTTTCGATCGGCCAGCTTGCCGCGCGCGCGCGCCGCCTCAAACGCCAGCAGGGCCTCGGCCTTCTTGTCATCGACTATCTCCAGCTTTTGACCGGCAGCCAGAAACGCGGCGACAACCGCGTTCAGGAGATCACGGAAATCTCCATGGGACTCAAGGCGCTGGCGAAGGAGCTTCATGTTCCGGTGCTGGCGCTGTCGCAATTGTCGCGGCAAGTCGAACAGCGCGACGACAAACGCCCGCAACTCGCAGACCTTCGCGAGTCGGGGTCGATCGAGCAGGACGCCGACGTCGTCCTCTTCATCTACCGCGAGGAATACTACCTCCGCCGGTCGGAGCCGCGGCCCGACTCGGAAAAGCACGCGCAGTGGATCGCGGATTGCGACGCGGCGCGCGGCGTCGCCGAGGTCATTATCGGCAAGCAGCGTCACGGCCCTATCGGCAAAGTTGAACTCGCCTTCCAGGAGAACCTGACGAAGTTCTCCAATCTCGACCGGCGCTACGACGCCTACGCGCGGGACTAAAGCGCCGGGCCCTTCCCTCGCCTGCCCGAAGCGGGCTTCTTAGGCTGTATGCGCTTTAGCCTCGCTCCGTTTCCATCCGCCGCCGCGCCGCCCGTCGCTGCGGTTGAGGCGGACCTGCGGCGCGAGGGCGATCGGCTGCATTTTCTCTATCGCGTAAGCGGCGCTGCAGAATTGAAAGCACCGCCGCCGTCCGCTCCCGTCCGTCGCGACGAGCTTTGGCGGACGACGTGTTTTGAGGCGTTCATCAAGGCGGGCGCCGGCGAACCTTATATCGAGTTCAATTTCTCACCGTCCGGCGCCTGGGCCGCTTATCGCTTTGACGGCTACCGGCGTGGGATGAGGGACGCGGCCGTCACGGCGCCGGTGATTCATTGGCGCCGGCTTGGCAGGGCTGCGGAGTTGGTTGCGCAGATTAAAGCCTCCGAGCTCGCGCTGTCGCCGTCCGCGCGTCTTGGCCTGTCGGCGATTCTTGAAACGAAACGGCGCGAAAAGAGCTATTGGGCGCTCGCGCACACCGGCGATAAACCCGATTTTCACCGCGCCGATGCTTTCATCGCGCGCCTACCTATTGAAAGCCGCGCATGAAATTCGGCATCGACCGCCTCCTTGAAGACAAGTCCCTGCGCGCACCGCTCGCGGGCCGCCGCGTCGCGCTGCTCGCCCATCCCGCGTCCGTTACGCGCGGCCTTACGCATTCGCTCGACGCGCTCGCCGCCATCGGCGACGTGAAGCTCTCCGCCGCTTTCGGACCGCAACACGGCCTACGCGGCGACAAGCAGGACAACATGATCGAGTCGCCGGATTTCACCGATCCGGTTCACGGCGTGCCGGTCTTCAGTCTCTACGGAACCGTCCGCCGGCCGACGGATGCGATGATGGAGAGTTTCGACGTCCTGCTCGTCGATCTTCAGGATCTCGGCTGCCGCATCTACACCTTCATCACGACGCTTCGCTACGCGCTCGAAGCCGCCGCCAAACACAGGAAATCCGTCTGGGTGCTCGACCGGCCCAATCCGGCCGGCCGGCCGGTTGAGGGGCTCACCCTGCGGCCCGGCTGGGAGAGCTTCGTCGGCGCCGGCCCGATGCCGATGCGGCACGGGCTGACGCTCGGCGAATTGGGCTTCTGGTTCATCCGTGTACTGAAGCTCGACGTCGACTATCGCATGATCGCGATGGAGGGCTGGCGCCCCGACGACGGGCCCGGCTTCGGCTGGCCGCTCGGCGATCGGGTCTGGGTGAACCCGAGCCCCAATGCGCCGAACGTCTTCATGGCGCGCGCTTACGCCGGCACGGTGATGCTCGAAGGGGCGACGCTGTCGGAGGGGCGCGGCACGACGCGGCCCCTCGAACTCTTCGGCGCGCCCGACATCGACGCGCGCCGGGTCATCGCCGAGATGCGCGCGCTCGCCCCGCAATGGCTGCAAGGCTGCATTCTCCGCGATTGCTGGTTCGAGCCGACCTTTCACAAACACGCCGGCAAGCTTTGCGCCGGCGTGCAGATTCACACCGAAGCCGGGGCCTACGATCATGCGGCGTTCCGGCCGTGGCGCGTGCAGGCGCTCGCCTTCAAGGCGATCAGGAGGCTCTATCCGTCCTATGACCTGTGGCGCGATTTTCCGTATGAATACGAAACCGGCAAGCTGGCGATCGACGTCATCAACGGCGGACCGGCCTTGCGCCAATGGGTCGATGACGCTGCGGCGAGCCCTGCCGATCTTGATGCGCTGACGCGGCCGGACGAGCAGGCGTGGGCGGACGAACGGCGGGCCTTTCTCAAATACTGACGCGCCTTGGATGGGCCGCCGAAACCCCTTAATGCTGATAGGCTGTTGAGGCCCCGTTCCGAATGCGCGCCGCCAATCCC
>CAZNXR010000312.1:0-3498 GCA_964576815.1 uncultured Caulobacterales bacterium
CCATTTCGAGCTCAACGTCTTCAACCCGATGATGGCCTACAATTTCCTGCAATCCGTTCAGCTTCTCGCTGATGCTGCGGTCTCCTTCACCGAGAACTGCGTCACCGGCATCGAGCCGCGCCTCGACAACATCGCTAAGGGCCTTGCCAATTCTCTTATGCTGGTGACGCCGCTGAAGGAGAAATACGGCTACGACCGCGCCGCGAAGATCGCCAAGACCGCGCACAAGAACGGCACCACACTGCGCGAGGAAGCGATCAAGGACGGCATCCCGGCCGAAGACTTCGACGCGATCGTGCGCCCTGAGAAGATGGTCGGGCCGGAGTGATCCCTCAAAACGCCAAGCGGCTCCGTCCGGGGGGAGAACGGAGCCGCGGAGGGCGGCGCTTTCGGGGTCGGATGACCATCGGCTGGTCACACGAAAGCGCCTTAGCGATTTATCCGGCGGCCGATCGCCGTTTCTTGCGTATCCACCGACGTCGCCCGCCGGATATGGACGCGAACGGCATTGCGGCCAACATTGATCGGCCTTTAATTCCGATAGGAATTTCCGATCAGCCGACGAGAATGTCGGAAAAGCGCTGCCTTGCGATGTCGCGCGCGATCGCCGCGATCTCGCGGTAATTGCGGGCGCCGCCCGCCCCTTTCCGCCAGACAAGCGCGATCGAGCGCACGAAGAGCCGTCCCGAAATCCGCTTCAGCACGATCTCGCTCTTGGGCCGGATTTCCGAATGCGCGTAGAGCGCCGGCAAAAATGTGACCCCCATGCCCATGCCGGCCATATGGCGCAGCGCATCGACGCTGGTGCCTTCATAGTCGCGGTCGATCGTCGCGCCCGCCGCCTCGCAGATGTCGGCGACCTGATCGTGCAATTGATGGCGCGGCGACAGGGCGAGAACGCGCTCGCCCCTGATCTCCTTCAGCGTCGGCTGCTCGAGATCAGCGAGGCGATGATCGGCGGCGACCGCAAGGTAAAGCGGCTCGCGAAACAAGAGCTCGCTGGCGAAATCGGCGCTCGATGGCGGCAATGGCGTCAGCAACACGTCGTGATCGCCGCGCGCAAGATCATGTTCCAGCGAATGCGGCGCGTCCTCACGGACATAGAGGCCGAGGGATTTGTCCTTGCGATGAAGGCTGGAGACGATGTGCGGCAAGAGATAAGGGCCGATCGTCGGCGCTGCGCCAAGGCGGATGGTGCCGGCGAGCCCCGTTTTCGCGCTCGCCGCAAAGTCGCGCATTGCGCGTTCCTCATCGAGGATGCGCCGCGCGCGGCTCGCGATCTCCCGCCCGACCGGGGTTAGCGATACGCCGCCGCGCGCCCGATCGACCAGCCGGACATGCAGCGCCGATTCGAGATTCTGGATCTGCGCGCTCAAGGAAGGCTGCGTGACGCCGAGTTCTTCCGCCGCGCGGCGGAAATGACGCTGGTTCGACAAAGCGAGAATGGCGCGAAGTTGCTTCAGGGTTACTTCGTCGCTGGCGTTCACGCTGACCTCAATCGGATTTTCCTATCGATATAATCGGCCGAATAGGGTTTTCAATGCGGCGTCGCGTCTTATGTCAGAGGCGCGCAAAAAGAAAGGAACGCCGCTATGTCTGCGATCGAATTTCTGAAGCCGCGCCTGATGAGCCTTACCGCCGAGCACAGCGCGCTCGAAACGGCGATCCGCAGCGAATCGCGCCGCAGCGCCCCGGATTTCGCCCGCGTCGCGTCACTGAAAAAGCGCAAGCTTGCGTTGAAGGACGCGATTGCGCTTCTATCCCGGCGGGCCGGCGGTCAGGGCGGTGAAGCGCGGGGCTGAACCGCCGCCGCCTGAACGTCGCAGCCCTGACTTTTATCCACGCATCCGATGACGAGCGGTTGCGACTCGCGTGTTGAAGACCGATGGAACAGATAGCCGAACGCATCAAGAAATTCATCGACATGGAGGGCGCGGGCGGCCTCGCGCTCGGCCTCGCCGCGCTTGTCGCGTTCGCGCTCAGCAATTCCCCGCTCAATCCCTATTACGATGCGCTCCTCGCGCAGCGCCTTGCGCTCGACCTCGGCCCTGTGGCGGTCGATAAGCCCTTGTCGCTCTGGATCAATGACGGCCTGATGGCCGTATTCTTTTTCCTCGTCGGCCTCGAGATCAAGCGGGAAGTCCTTCAGGGCGAGCTGTCGACGAAGCGCCAGGCCATGCTGCCGGTTTTCGCCGCATTCGGCGGCGTTCTCGCGCCCGCGACGATTTACGCGCTCGTCAACGCCGGCGGCGGCGAGGCTCTCGACGGCTGGGCCATACCGGCGGCGACCGACATCGCGTTCTCGGTCGCCGTGCTCGGATTGCTGGGGACGCGCGCGCCGACGTCGCTGAAGATTTTCCTGCTCGCCGTGGCGATCATCGACGATCTCGCTGCGATCATGATCATTGCGATCTTCTACACGTCCGATCTGTCGCTTCAGGCGCTGGCGTTCGGCGGCTTCGCCGTCGCCGCGCTCTTTGCGCTCAACCGCGCCGGCGTGACGCATATCGCAGCCTATGCCGCCGTCGGCGTCGTGCTGTGGTTCTGCGTCCTGAAGTCGGGCGTCCACGCGACGCTCGCCGGCGTCATCACCGCCTTCGCGGTGCCGCTGTTCGGCAAGACGCCGATGGGCCCTTCCCCCTTGCATGACACGATCCACACCCTTCACCCGTGGGTCGCGTTCGGCGTGCTGCCGGTCTTCGCCTTCGCCAACGCCGGGGTGCCGCTTGACGGCGTCACGCTGGAGAGCCTTGCCGCGCCGGTGCCGCTCGGCATCGCACTCGGCCTCATCCTCGGAAAGCCGATCGGTATTCTCGGCGCGTCGGCGTTCGCCGTCCGGCTGGGGGTCGCGCAGCTTCCCTCCGACCTCAACTGGCGCCTCATCGCCGGCGCGGCGCTTCTCTGCGGCATCGGCTTTACGATGAGCCTCTTTATCGGGTCGCTCGCCTTCGCCGATCCGGCCCGGATCGCCGAAATCAAGCTCGGCGTTCTGGTGGGGTCAGTCGTCTCGGGCCTCCTGGGCTACTCCCTGCTGCGCTTTGCAGCAGTCAGCGCCTCGCAGCCGCGCGGCGCCGCCCGGCTCACCAATTCCTAACCGGTCCGGGACTTGCGCTGCCCCGCGCGAGGCTGTCCCTTAGAGGCGCAGGTCGCGTTCGCGGGCGGCGGAAATTTGGGGTTATCCATGTCTGATCAAAAGTCACCAAGCCAGGTTCGTCTCGTTTTGGCGCAGTTCCTTTTCGCCAACGGGGTCGATATCGAGTCGCTTTACAAGGCGATCGGGGCCGAGCTGGCCGACTGCGACGCCGAAGCCGTCTCGCACATGGCGGGCATCATCGACGGCGTGACGCTCGCCACGCAGAAGATCAAGAGCCACGGAATCGACAACTGGGCGCGCAACTAAGCCGATAGTGCGCAAGGCGCTGCGGCGCCCTAAAGAAAGCGCGTGAAGAAGCGCTCGATCACGCTCAAGGGCCATCGCACCAGCATCGTGCTCGAACC
>CAZNXR010000313.1:0-3489 GCA_964576815.1 uncultured Caulobacterales bacterium
GCGCGCGCGCGATCGCGACGCGCTGCTGCTGCCCGCCCGAAAGCTGGCGCGGGAATCTCTCGCAGTGCTCGCCGAGTCCGAGGGTCGCCAGCGCCGCGCGCGCGCGTCCGACGGCGACATCGCGTTTCTCACCTGCGATGATGAGCGCCGCGGCGGCGTTTTCCGCGGCGGTCAGCGCCGGCACCAGATTGTACTGCTGGAAGATGAAACCGACGTCTTGACGCCGATATGCCGCGCGCGCGCGCGCCGACATCGCGGAAAGCGAACGGCCGAAGACGATCGCCTCGCCCGCGGTCGGCGTCAGCAGGCCGCCGAGGATCGAGAGAAGCGTCGATTTCCCGCAGCCGGACGGGCCTGCGATCATGGTGAGGCGCCCGGCGTCCGCGGTCAGGTTAATCCCGCGCAGCACGGTCTGGCGCGCGCCGGCGGCGCCGAACTCCATCTTGAGATAACGGCAGTCGATCGCGGCGTTCATGTCAGCCCCTCAGCACGATCGCAGGATCAAGACGGATCGCTCGCCGGATGCTGAGAAGTCCGGACAAAAACGCGACGGCGAACACCACAGCGGCGACCTTCAGAACGACGCCGGCCGGCAGGTAGAATCCCTTGAAGGCCGGAACCTTCTCCGGAACCGTCTCGAAGAACCAGGAGGCGCCTGCGACGCCGAGCGAGAAACCGATCGCGGCGACGATCGCGCATTGAACGAGCGTCATGCGCACCAGCGGCCAGCTCTCGGCGCCCATCGCCCGGAACAGCGCGAGGTGGCGCAAATTTTCGGTGATGAAGAGATAAAAGGTCTGAATGACGATCGCCGCCCCGACGATGAAGCCCAGAAGAATGGTGATGAAGAAGTTGATCGGAATGCCGGTGTTCTGAAGATAATAGTCGATGGTGCGCTGGCCGAACGCCTTGCTGTCGAAGGCGGAATAGCCGGTCGCCGCTTCGATCGCTGCGGCGACAAGGACGGCGTCTGCATCGTCCTTCGCCCGCGCGACGATGAAGCTCGGACGCGCCTCGCCGCCGAGGAGCGCCGCCGTCGATAAACTCACATAGATGAGCGGCTGTGAAATAAAGGGAGAGGGCGGATCAGCGATGCCGACGAGTTTGATAAGGCGGCCGTCAACCTCAAGATAGCGGCCGATCTCGATTTCCTCGTCCGGCCAGATGTCGTTATAGCCGCGCCGATCGACGATGAAGGTGCCCGCGCTCCTGAGGCTCTTCATGTCGCCATGGAGCATTTTCTGCGGCGCGCCGAGCAGGGAAGCGTCGTCGACGCCGACAAGAACCGCCTGTTCGATGACCGTGCGCGTATCGACGACGGCGCCGCGGCGCAGGAACGGCGCCGCATAGGCGACGCCTTCGACGCTGCGCACCCGATCGACGAGACCGGGCGGTAAAACGCCCGGATCGTCGAAATAGTCGGAGCGTGCATCGGCGACCCAGATATCGACGTCCTCGGCGCTGGTGATGTGCGAGGCGGAATTCGCCATCAGGCAGACGAAGATCGCCGCCTGCTGCGCCATCAGCAGAGTCGAAAAGGCGACGCCGAGAATCATGGCGGTCGCCTTGCCGAAATCGGCCCAGAGAATTTGAAGCCCCAGAAAATTCATCGCAGCGGATCGCCCGTCGATCCCTGACATTATCGGGGGTGAATTTAGATCGGATTAACGAAGCTAGCGGAGGCCTAACGGCCGGTTAACGCCTTACGACGCGGCGCGCGTTTGGCGCCGCCCGCCGCGCCAGCGGTCGAGCGCGGCGTCCAGCTCGTCGGGATCGATCGGCTTGGTGATGAAGTCGTCCATGCCGGCGTCAAGGCAACGCTGGCGGTCCTTCGTCTCCGAACTCGCCGTCAGCGCGATGATCGGGGTGTCGGACACCGGGCCGCCGAGCGCGCGCACTTTTCGTGTCGCCGCGACGCCGTCGAGCGTCGGCATGTGCATGTCCATGAGAATAAGATCGAACGGCGTCGCTGAAATGGCTTCGACCACCTGTTGCCCGTTCTCCGCGACTTCGGCGCGGTGACCGCGCCGTTCGACCAATGACCGGATCAGCAGCGCGTTGATCTTGTTGTCTTCGGCGATGAGGATCTTCAGCGCCGACGGTTGCGCGGCGGAGGGTTCTTTCGTCCGGTCCTGCCGGCGTCGCTGCGGCTGCAGATCTGCGGTCTCGTTGAGGACGGCGATCAGCGTCGTCGCGCGGATCGGCTTCATCAGATAACCGCCGAAGCCCATCCTCTTGAAACCGTCGATACGCCCGCGCGTCGCCGGCGTCAGCATGACATAGGCGGCGCCGGCCGCATGGGCGAGGCGCTGACCGCCCTCGACCGCAATGTCGAGATCGCAAATCAGGACCGCGTTAGGATGCTTGGCGAGCGCCGCCGCCGCCTGCAGCGCCGACCCCGCTTCGAAGATGTTGTGCGCGCCGGAGGCCTGCAATTGCAGCTTCAAGAAGCGCTGGATGGTTTGGGATCGCGACGCGACAAGAACCGCGACGTCGCCATTGCGCAGCGGCGGCAGGCTCTCGGTCTCGGCGTTATCGACTTTGAGCGCCAGCAAGGCCGAGAAGATGCTGCCGTAGCCGAGGCGGCTTTCGACGCGAATCTCGCCGCCCATCGCCTCGACGAGACGCCGCACGATGGCGAGGCCTAGGCCCGTTCCCTCGGCCCCGCGCGCGCGGCCCGACTCGGCTTGCGAGAACTCGTCGAAGATCAGCTTCAAGTCGTTCTCGCCGATGCCGACGCCGGTGTCGCGCACGTCGATGCGCACCCGGCAGTCGCCGTCAGCCGTCGCGTCGAGACGGTGAACCTCGATGCAGACGCCGCCGCGTTCGGTGAATTTGACGGCGTTGCCCGCAAGATTGAGGAGAATTTGCCGGAGCCGCATCTCGTCGCCGAGAACGGCCTCTGGAATTGCGGGCGAGACGTAGGAAGCGATCTCGACGCCCTTCTGCGACGCACGCGGAGAAAGAAGCTCGGCGACGCCCTGGACAAGGCTGCGCAGATTGACCGGGGCGGCGTCCATGTCGAGCCTGTCCGCCGCGATCTTAGAATAGTCGAGAATGTCGTTGATCAGCGTCAGCAAAGTCGAGCCGGACTCATGAATAGCGTCGACATAGGTTCGCTGAGAAGGCTCCAGTTCGCTATCGAGAAGCAATCCGCTCATGCCGAGAATGCCGTTCAGCGGCGTCCTCATCTCGTGGCTCATGGTGGCGAGAAAGCGCAGCTTCGCCTCTCCGCTGGCGGCGGATTTGGGGATCGGACGGCCGACAAAAACGAGGCCGCCGTCGGCGCGCCGGCTCTCCGACCAATCGATCGCGAGCGCGGTGTTGTCGCGGAGCGCGGCTGCGGTCTCGCCGATCCATCCGGCCGCGTCGCCGCCGGCGAGTGCGAGAAAACGGCGGTTGACATAGCTCGCCCGCTGGCCGTCGTCGCAGACGACGACCGCATCCGACAAGTCGTCGAACGCTGCGTGCACGCCGGCCATGGACCCT
>CAZNXR010000314.1:0-3479 GCA_964576815.1 uncultured Caulobacterales bacterium
GCTTCTCGATAGACGCCGCCCGCGCCGGCTTTGAAGACGCGCTCTACGCCATCGCAGAAGGCCGCTTCGAGGACGCCGCGCGCGCTGCATGAAGGTCGGTCCCGGCGCGCTATGGAAGTTCAAGGCAACTGCAGCTCCGCTGCGCCGAGCGGTTCGAAGTAACGGGCGATATCGCCGTCGCTCACCTCTTCGAGCGTCGCCGGCGACCAGCGCGGGTTCTTGTCCTTGTCGATGATCGCCGCGCGCACGCCCTCGAAGAAATCACGGCCTTCCATCACGCGCCGGACCATGCGGAACTCCATTTTCATCCCTTCGTCGAAGTCGAGCAGCGCGCCGCGCCGAAGCTGCTCGAAGGTGAGCTTCAAGGACGTGGGCGACATTCGCGACAGAATGCGCAGCATGTCGCCGGCGACATCATGGCCGTCCGCTTGAAGCGCGGCGAAAAACGCGTCGAAACGCGCATGCCCCTCGAACAGCTGCTTCAGCGCCGGCCGGATCTGGTTGACGTGCGCCTCGCCCGGATCGCCTGCGTAACCGTCCAGCACCGCCTCGATATCCGCATGGGCGTGCGAACCGAAGGAGAGCCCCATCAGTTCGCGTTCGAGATGAAACATCTCCGTGCTCGGAACATAATGCGTCGCGACGCCCGCCGCCATGCAGTCGGCCGCCTTGGCGCGCGCGCCGGTCAGGCCGTAATAGAGCCCGAGCCCGTCATGCAGCCGCGGCAGGAAATGTCCGCCGCCGACGTCGGGGAACAGTCCGATGCCGGTCTCCGGCATGGCGAACAACGTCCGGTCGCCCGCGACGCGGAAATCGCCATGCACCGACACGCCGACGCCGCCGCCCATGACGATGCCGTCGATGAGCGCGACATAGGGCTTCGTGAAATGGTGGACGAGCGCGTTGAGACGATATTCCTCGCGAAAGAATTCGCACGCCCCCGCCGGGTCCTTCCTCGCGTTGTCGTAGAGCCAGCGAATGTCCCCGCCGGCGCAAAAGGCCTTTTCGCCGGCGCCCTTTACGAGCACCGCCCTGACGCCGGCGTCACGCTCCCACGCGATGAGCTGCGCGCGCAACGCCTTCACCATGTCCCAGGTGAGCGCGTTGAGCGCATCGGGGCGATTGAGCGTGACGACGCCCCATTCGTTAATTCGGGAAAACAGGATATCCGCGTTCATTTGATCCAGGACTCCGGCGCTCCGATCGCTTTATCGACGGCCAGATTGCCTTGACCGCTTCGATCGCCGCATACTGTCTTCGAAAAGAACTCATGAGGCGGTATGATCAATACGATCTCCGGCGTGCTCGAACCAGCGGAGATTTCAAAACTTCGCCAGCTGGCCGCCGGCGCAGCGTTCGTCGATGGGCGGATCAGCGCCCCCAACAATCCGACGAAGAATAATCACCAGCTTGACATGGCCACAAGCGCTTACGCCGAATCATCGGCGATTCTCGGCGAGGCGCTGAAACGCAACGCCGAGTTCATGAGCCTCACCTTCGCAAAGAGATTCGCGCCGCCCTTGCTGTGCCGGTATGAACAAACGATGGCGTACGGCGCCCATCCGGACGCTGCCTACGTCAATTCGCGCATGGGGCCGCTGCGCTCCGATGTTTCGTGCACGATTTTTCTCACCGACCCGGATACGTACGAAGGCGGCGCCCTTCGCGTCCACCTCGGCGACGGACAGATCAACGTGAAGCTGCCGGCGGGAGACGCCGTCGTCTATCCCTCCACCACCATTCATGAGGTCACGCCCGTGACAGCGGGCGTGCGTCTTGTCGCCATCACCTTTATCGAAAGCCAGATCATCAGCGAGATCCAGCGAAACCTCCTGTTCATTCTCAACGATATCGCCGGCATCGAGGGCGAAAAAATGGACTGGCGAAGCCGCGTGCAGCTGGAGCATGTGAGACACAGCCTGCATCGCATGTGGTCAAGCTGATCGGCGTCAGCCGGGGGACGGAGAAAGGCGCCGACAGGCTTGCCGGACGATCTCGCTCCGCGCGGCGGCGGACGTGAGCCAGGTGAGACCGGCGTCGATTTCGGCCGCGTAATCGTGTCTGGCCTGTCGCAGAACTTCCGCGCGCAGCGCAGGGGAATAGTCGTGCTGTTGGGCCTTCGAATAGGTGCGCATGTCCGGTCCGTCGACCGCAGCGCGCGCTGCGGCCGGTTCGGCGACGACGCCAAGATGGCGCGCCGCCGATTGCAACCCGGAAACAGGGTCCGCAAGGAACACGTCGAAATCGACAGCGACGAACCGTTGATCGTTCGGCGCCGAGCAAAAGGCGGCCGCTTCGCAAATCCAGGCGAGCGCTGCGAGCCTTCCGGGCGACAGCGTATGAAGCGGCTCCGTTTCAACGCCGCGATTGCGCAGGCGTTGCCTGCGCAGTCCGCCGAACGCGGCGAGGTCCACGCGGTTGCTCGGCCCCGCAAGCATCGTCGCGATATAGACTTCCGGCTGCACGTACAGGAAAAGCGCGCGACCATCGGGTTCGTTCGCCAACGCCAGGGGCGCAAGGTCGCTGCAAATGCTGGACGCTTTGACGACCGCGGCCGGCGCGCCTTGCGCAAAACACCGGAGAAACAGCTTCAATCTTCGCGCAGCGGCCGCAGGCGACACAGTCGAATCGCCGGCGGCGACGCTCGCCGCCAGCGCGGCGAGAGTTCTTAGCGCGAGCGGCTCCCGAAGGGCGCGCGATGCGGTCGCAGTCGCGATGAGCCGCGAGAGCAGCGTCGAACCGCAATGACCTTGATGGAAGATCAGGGCCGGCGACCGCGCCGGCAGCAATTCGGCGGCGGCTTCAAAGTCGCGGATCGTTACGGCGGACCCGCCGCTGGCCGACGTTAGCACGCGCTGATCGAGAAACGCCGCCTTGTTGACGGCGTCGGCGCCGAGCGCGACGAGCACGACTTGCTCGCTCGCCGCATCATATTGAAACGGAAACACCGACGAAGCGGCGAGCGACGCCGATAGGGACGGAATCGCCGCGTTCATCGCCGGAGCCGGATCATGCGACGAACGAGACGGCGCCTCACGCCTGATACTCTCGCAACAGATCCCGCGCGACGATCACGCGCATGATCTCATTCGTGCCTTCGAGGATCTGGTGCACGCGGACGTCCCGGAGCATGCGCTCCAGCGGATAGTCGCGGAGATAGCCGTAGCCTCCGTGAAGCTGCAGCGCCTCGTTCACGATGTCGAAGCCCTTGTCGGTGACGAAGCGCTTGGCCATCGCGCAGAACTTCGTCGCATCCGGCGTCTTGTGGTCGAGCTTCCACGCCGCCTGATAAAGCAAAATGCGCGCGGCTTCGAGCTCCGTCGCCATGTCCGCGAGCTTGAACTGCAGCGCCTGTTGTTCGTTAAGGCGCTTGCCGAAGGCGCGTCGCTCATTGGCGTAGTCGAGCGCCGCCTTCACCGCCGCCGTCGCCGTGCCGAGCGAGCAGGCCGCGATGTTAAGCCGCCCGCCGTCAAGGCCCA
>CAZNXR010000315.1:0-3475 GCA_964576815.1 uncultured Caulobacterales bacterium
ATGCCGACTATAATTTCGTGATGGGCGTCGCCTCCGGCATGCCGGCGGACCCGGATCTCTTGCCGCTCCTCATCCGATACAAGAAGCCCGATTGCCCGTGGCAAGCGACCGTGATCGGCCGCGAGGACGTGTGGCCGGTGCATGCACGAGTCGCAGAGCTTGGCGGAAATCTGCGCACGGGGCTTGAAGACTGTTTCTACCTCCCCGACGGCGCGAAGGCGAAATCGAACGGCGAGATGATTTCAGCGCTTGCGTCCTATGCAACACGCGCCGGCCGCAAAATAGCATCGCCCGCAGAGGCGCGGGCGATGATGGGTCTGGCGGCCTGATTCTCTCACCCTCGATATGCCGTTACCCCGGACGGCGCAGCCGATCCGGGGTCCACGCCTTCGCATGAGATCAAAGGTGGACCCCGGGTTCGCGACTGCGTCGCGCCCCGGGGTGACGAAAATCCAAGACGCTAAAACCGAGCGCGGATAGCGGCCCGCACGTTCCGCGGCGCGCCGGGCGTGATGTTGTTGTCGTTATGCGCGGTAGGGAAGTAGAGCGCATTTCCGATATTCTCGACATTGACCTGCACGTCGATCGCGTCGCTGAGGCGATAGAAGACGGCCGCGTCGATGCGTGTGAAGTCGGGCAGGACGACCTGGTTTGAGAACGTCGTGAACCGGTCCGACTGATGGATGAGACCGGCCCCGAAGCGCAGTCCCGGCAGAACCTCGTAAGAGCTCCATAGAGACACCGATTGTTGCGGCACGAGCGGCGCGTTCCGCCCGGCGGGCCCAAGCACCGACGTGGTGGTGACCTCTGCGTCCTGATAAGCGTAGCCGACGATCACTTCCCAGACGTCCGTGATTGAGCCCGCGAGCGTGACCTCGACCCCCTTGCTGCGCTGTTCGCCGGCGAGCGTTGTGAGCAGGGTGATAGGATCGATCGCGCGCGTGTTGTCGCGGTCGAGTCTATAAATCGAGGCGGCGAGTTCAAGCCGGGCGTTGATATCCCACTTCGCGCCGAATTCGAGGTTTTCGAAAACCTCCGGTTCGAGCGCTGCAAAGGTCACCGGCGACAGGTTCGCGAATTGATCGCCGGATTGCGGCAGGAACGACCGCGAGTAGCTGAAGTAAAGCGACGCGTTCTCGACCGGCTTGACGATCACGCCGCCGCGCGGAGAGAAAACGTCATCAACGCGTGCGGCGTCGACCTGACCCGTGACGCTGGTGTCGAAGTCAAGATCGAAGCGGTCATAGCGAACGCCGCCGATGAGTTTCAGCCAGGACGTCACGTCTATCTGGTCTTGCAGATAAACGCCGATGACGTTGAGATCGACAAGGTTGTTAACTTGCACGCCGAGGAACGGCGACGGGGCGAACGTCGTCGGCGATGCGATGTTGACGCCGACGGGGACGTTATTGTTCGGCGTCCGGAAATTCTCGGTGTCCTGAAGGCCTGCCTCGACGCCGAATAGGATCGTATGGTTGACGCCGCCCGTCGATACCTTCCAAACGAGATCCGTCTGGTTGAACAGATTCTGCCGCTGCTGCGACGAGAGATAAGACTGCAGCGGAACGGCGCCGGTTACGTTGTTGATGCGGCCTGAGGCGAACACGTTTGAGTAGAACTTGTCGTTGGACGCGAAGGACAGGTTGTTCCGCAGCGTCAGGTTGTCCGAAAACGCATGTTCGAGCGTCGCGACGACGGCGTTGCGCTCGAAATCGGAGAAGCTTTCGTCCGGATTGCCGAAAAAGGCCCTGCGGTCGCCGCGGAACGGAAACTCCGGGCTCGCCAGCGGATCGATATCATCGACCGACGGCACGCCGCGATCGACCGTGCGCTGATCGCTGAAGTATTCGTAAGACAGTCGGAGAACCGTCGCCTCGCCGAGCTTCACTGCGGCGGTCGGATTAATGCCGAAGAGTTCGGTTCCGACAAAATCGCGATAGCTGTCGGAGTTTTCGTAGAAGGCGTTGAGGCGCAGCGCGACGGCGTCGGTGATCGCGCCGCCGACATCGACATCGGCGCGGCCCGATGCGAACTGCCCGCCGCTGAGCGTGATCGCGCGGTTGGTTTCAAACTCCGCCTTGCGCGTCACGCGGTTGATGAGGCCGCCGCCCGCGCCGCGCCCGAAGATCATCGCGTTCGGCCCCTTCAGGACCTCAAGGCGCTCGACATTGTAGAGGTCGCGGAAATATTCGGCGTCGTCGCGCACGCCGTCGATGAAGAGGTCGGCGGTCGACTGGTTGCCGCGCAGGATCGGCGCGTCGCGGTGGCCCTCGCCCTGGCCGAAGCCGAGGCCCGGCACATAGCGCGCGACATCAGCGAGCGTGCGAAACGCCTGGTCGTCGATCAGGTCGCGGTTGATGACGGAGATCGACTGAGGAATATCGACGAGCGCGGTATCGGTCTTCGTCGCGCTCGACGTGCGGATGTTCGCGTAGGCCGCGCGCTCGCCGGTGACGACGATCTGATCCTCGATCATGGCGATGTTGAAGGGCGCGATTTCCTGCGCACCGGCCGCCCCGGCGATCGCCGTCATGATTGCGCTTGTCGTCGTCAGTCCCGCGATCAGATTTTTCGTCGATCTCATCCGGTCCGCCCTCCTCCTGATAATGCGAATGATTCTTAAGAACAGGGCAGTCGGTAGCAGCGGCGTTTCTGTTTTGCAAGTCATTATCACTCACATAAGGGCGGCGCGATACCGAAATGACGCAGGCAATGCGCCTGGAGAATCGCTCGCCCGAGGCCTCCTTGCGCCGGGACGGATTTCGCGCCGCGCCGCGAGCGCATAGGGATAAGGAGAAATGGAAGGTTCGGTCCCAGGGACCTCAACGAAGGACGACAGGCGTGAAACTCGTTGCGGTGATTGCGGCGCTGGCCGGCGTATTTGGCGCGGACGCCCTCGCGCAGTCGAAAAGCGCGCAGTCGCTCGATCTGCGCGATTTCGACGCGATCGAGATCGGCGGCGCCTACAAGCTCGACGTCATCGTCGGTGAAGATTTCTCGATTGAGCTGTCCGGCCCGGCGGAGGAGATGTCGCGGGTGGAAGCGACGCTGAAGAACGGCGCGCTTGTCCTTGGAACAAAGCGAAAAATTCGCGGCGACAACAAGGGCGTGAAGGCGGTGGTGACGATGCCGGCGCTGAACCGCCTGTCGGTTTCCGGCGTCGCCGACGCCGACATCAGCGGCGTCCGGGCGGAGACTTTCAAGCTCGACCTTTCCGGCGTCGGCGAGGTCAACATCGCGGGCGCCTGCGAGCAGCTCTATGCGCGCGTGTCGGGCGTCGGTGAAATCGACGCGCAGTCCTTTCAGTGCAAGGCCGTCGATGTGAAGGTCGCCGGCGTCGGCGAGGCGCGCGTCTACGCCAGCGAGCGCGTTTCCGCCGAAGTGTCGGGAATGGGCGGCATCACGGTCTACGGCGCGCCGAAGATCGTCAACAAGCGCGGCGGGTTCTTCTCGGAGATCAAGGTTCACTAGCGCG
>CAZNXR010000316.1:0-3463 GCA_964576815.1 uncultured Caulobacterales bacterium
GGCGCAAGCGATCCGACCGCCTTGCATTCGGGGCAGGCCGAGGGCTTCGGCGTCGAATAGCCGGTGAGGTGACAGACGAGCCGGTTCTCATACCGGTGCTCGACGAGATAAGCGTCCGCATACGGAGATTTCATCCGCGCGCCGCAGCGCCGGCAGATCGTCAAGGGCGCGTAGCCCCGCCGGTTGATGAAGAGCAGCGACTGCTCCCCCGCGGCGAGGCGCTGATTGACGGCGGCGGCGAGCGGCGGCGACAGCCAGCGCCCGTCATCGGGGGGATCGCGGCGCAGATCGACGAGCGCGATTTTCGGCAAGGTCGCGCGCCCGTACCGCGCGGAAAGCCGCACAAGGCCGTAGCGGCCCTGTTCGACATTGACGACGCTTTCGAGCGACGGCGTCGCGGAGGCGAGGATGACCGGAAAGCGCCCGCGCGCGCCGCGCGCCACGCCCATGTCGCGGGCGTGATAGATGACGCCTTCTTCCTGCTTGTAGGCGCCGTCATGCTCTTCATCGACGACGATCAGGCGCAAATTTGCGAAAGGCAGGAACAGCGCCGAGCGCGCGCCGGCGACGATGCGGGCCGACCCGTCGGCGACGCGGCGAAAAACGCGCCGGCGCGCCGCCTCGGTCAGATCGGAGTGCCAGGCGGCGGGCTCGGCGCCGAAGCGTTCGCCGATCCGCTTGAGGAAAGGCAGCGTCAGCGCGATCTCCGGCAGCAGAATGAGGATCTGCGCATCGGGGTCGCGCTTGAGCGCGTCCGCCGCGGCTTCAAGATAGACCTCCGTCTTCCCCGCGCCGGTGACGCCGTCGAGCAGCGTGACGCCGCCGCGGCGCGCCGCATCGACCAGCGCCGCCGCAGCCTTTTCCTGTTCCGGCGACAACGGTTTGCCGGCGAGGTGCGGGTCGGGCGCGGCGAAGGGCGGATCGGGATCGAGGTCGATGCGGCGCACGGCGCCCGCTTTCACCAGACCGGCGACGACGCCCGCCCCGGCGCCGGTCGCCACCGCGATCGCGGCGCGCGTTGCGGCAGCGCCCTTGCCGCGCAAGAAATCGAGCACCGCGCGGCGCGGCGGCGTCATTCGCGACGGCGCCGCGTCCGCCGCCAGGAACGCCGCTTCGCCTTTGGGCGCCTGCACCATCGCCCCCGACCGTATGGTGAGGCGCAAAACGGCGCCCAGCGGAAACATCGTGTAGCCCGAGACCCAGCCGAGAAAATCGATCATGGCGGCCGGCAAAGGCGGCGCGTCGAGGACCCGCACGATCGATTTCAGCTTTTCGGGCGCGACATTTTCCGGCGCGCCCGGCCAGACGACGCCGACCGCCCGGCGCCCCCCGAACGGCGCCTCCACGAAGGTTCCAGGCGCGAGCGGGCCCGGCGCGCGATAGTCATAGGGCTTCGGCAACGGCAGCGGAAAAAGGACCTTGACGACCGGCCCTGCCGCCGCGGCCTCGGCTTCCGGCGCCGGCGTCTCCTCGTTCACGCTTGATCCTCAAACCGGTTTCGGGTGAATTGCGCCCCGCCGAAGGCCGCTGAAAGCCGTCGGCGTACCGGGCTTCATCCAACTGGCCTCATGCAACGGGCGGCGGCGCAATGCGTATTTTTGTTCTGTTCCTTCTTTCCGCGATCGGCGCAAGCCTTCTCGCGGCCTCGCCCGCGCACGCCAAATACAGCCTCTGCAACAAGACGAGCTACGCGCTCGCCGCCGCCATCGGCTATGTCGATGGCGACCGGCTGGCGACGCGCGGCTGGTGGCGCTTGCGCCCCGGCCAGTGCAAGGTCGTATTGACCGAGCCGACCGATCCCGGCCGCTATTTCGTCTACGCCGAGGCGGTCGCCGGTCATAAGGGGCCCTTGCGCGCATGGTCCGGCGAAACGCCGCTCTGCGTCGAGAATGAGGGCTTCTTCAATCTTCGCAATCAGGAAGTCTGCCGCGACAACGCCGTCGCGCAGCGCAGTTTCTTCGACGTCGAAGTGACGCCGGCGGCCGGCGGCAACTGGCAGACCGACTTCGCCGAAGCCGCGAACTACACCGTCTACAGCGCTGAGGTCGCGGGCGTCCAAAGGCTCCTCAACGATCTCGGTCTTGCAACGTCGCGCATCGACGGTTCGCTTGGGCGCGAGACGCAGCGCCTCCTCGCCTCCTACCGCAAGGAGAAGAATCTCGGCGACGGTCCCGTCATCGACGATGCGACGATCGACGCGATGATCGAGGAAGCGACCGCGCGCGAGGCCAAACTCGGCCTCTTTTTTTGCAACAAGACCGACGCGCAGGTCTGGGCCGCGCTCGCCGAACCCCTCGGCGAGACGCGGTACGAATCGCGCGGGTGGTGGCGGCTCGCCGGCGGGGAATGCGCCAAGGTCGTCAAAGGCGCGCTCACCGCCGACCATTTTTACGTTTACGGCGTCGTCGAGGACGCGCGCGGCGAGCGACGGCTCGCCGGCGGAGACAAGGCCTTCTGCACGAGCCCTGTCCGCTTCACCTCGCCGAACGATACGACCTGCGCCGACCAGGAGCTTGACGAGGGAATGTTCCGCCGGCTGAACATTGGCGGCGTGCAGGCGGCGACGTTCGATTTCGGGCCCGAGAGCTTCGTCGCGCCGCCGGCGGAGCCCGCGGCGCCGCCGGCGCAATAGCCGGATGGCGCCCGACCTTTCGCACGTCGAGAGTTGGGTCTTCGATCTCGACAACACGCTTTACCCGGCCGACTGCCGCCTCTTCAGCCAGATCGACGCGCGCATGACCGACTTCATTCGCCGCACGACGGGCGCGGCGCATGACGAGGCGCGGCGGCTTCAGAAAGACTACTACGTCCGCTACGGCACGACGCTGTCGGGCCTGATGGCCGAGCACAAGATCGCGCCGGACGCGTTTCTCGACTACGTGCACGACATCGACTTCTCCGTCGTGCCGGAGGATCGCGCGATGCGCGCGGCGGTCGAAGCGCTGCCCGGCCGGCGCTACATCTTCACCAACGGCTCGGTCGCGCACGCCGAGCGCGTCCTTGCGCGCATCGGCGTCGCCGGGCTGTTCGACGACATTTTCGACATCCGCGCCGCCGACTGGACGCCGAAACCGCACCGTTCGACCTATGAGCGCTTCCTGGCCGCGACGCGCGTCCGGCCGAATGAGGCCGCGATGTTCGAGGACCTTGCGCACAATCTTGAGGCCGCGCACGCGCTCGGCATGACGACGGTGCTCGTCGCCTCCGACGCCGACTGGTTCGCCGACGAGCCGGAAGCAAAGCGCCCCGCAAGGCCGGGCGATGAAAAACCGACCCACGTACATCACATGACCGGCGATCTCGCAGGCTTCCTCGACAGCGCCAGAAAAGCGGCGCGATCCTCCGTATAAAGAGCGCCGGCGTCCAATTTCAGTCGTGGGGAGGGGGTGGACCCCGGATCGCTTGCGCCGTCCGGGGCGACGGGGTTTTTGGTGTCATCAGTTCACAGAGCGTCAGTCGCCCC
>CAZNXR010000317.1:0-3446 GCA_964576815.1 uncultured Caulobacterales bacterium
GGGCACGCTCTTTCCCGAAATCGACACAACGCCCGACTATACCTCCATCATTTCCGACCGGCACTTCGCCCGTCTCAAGCGCCTTGTCGCCGAGGCGCGCGCAGCGGGCGCGGAAATAATCGAGGTCGGCTCGTCCAACGCCCTTGATGCGCAGCGCAAGCTGCCCTTCACCATTGTTGTCAATCCGCCTCGCAACGTCGAGTTGATGCGCGAGGAGATCTTCGGGCCGGTGCTCCCGGTGCTGAGCGTCGAGAACCGCGCGGCGGCAATCGATCTCGTCAATGAAGGCGAGCGGCCGCTGGCGCTATACTGGTTCGGGGTCGACAATGAGGCGCGCGACGAAGTTTTGCGGCGCACGGTTTCAGGCGGCGTCTGCATTAACGACACGCTTTGGCAATTTGCGCAGGAAAACCTGCCCTTTGGCGGCGTTGGCGAAAGCGGCATCGGCGCCTATCACGGAATAGCTGGGTTCGAGCGTTTTTCGCATCTGAAGCCCATCTTTATACAGAGCAAACTTTCGAGCGGTAAAATGCTGCAGCCGCCTTATACAGCGCGTACGGATCAGATCATCAAGCTGGTTCGGAAGATCATTTGAAGGTGGGGCGACGTGGCAGACGCAGGCAATCCAGCCACGACGCTGGAATTCGATTACGTGATCATCGGCGCGGGTTCGGCGGGTTGCACGCTCGCCCATCGCCTGGGCGAGGATCCAAAAGCGCGCATCTGCGTGATCGAGGCGGGCGGCAAGGATAACCACCCTTTCATTCACGTGCCGCTGGGCTTTGCCTTCTGGCCGGAGAAGGCGAAAGTAAACTGGGCGTTCGATACAACGCCTCAGGAGCATCTCGGCGGGCGCCAGGGCCACCAGCCGCGCGGGCGCGTGCTCGGCGGATCGAGCTCGCTCAACGCCATGATCTACATTCGCGGCACGAGGGCTGACTATGACGGCTGGGCGGCGGCGGGCGCGACCGGTTGGTCATGGGACGATGTACTGCCCTATTTCAAGCGCGCCGAAGATCAGGAACGCGGGCCGGACGAATTCCACGGCGTTGGCGGGCCTCTGACCGTCAGCAATTTGCGCGACAAGAGCCCAATGGCGGCGCGTTTCCTCACCGCGACGCGCGAGATGCAAATTCCGGACAATGACGATTTCAATGGCCCGACGCAGGAAGGCGCGGGCTTTTACCAGGTGACCCAGCGCAACGGCGCGCGCTGTTCGGCGGCGATCGCCTATCTGCGGCCGGCGGTCGCTCGCGGCAATGTCGAAGTGCTGACAGAACGGTATTGTGAGAAGGTTGTTGTCGAAAATGGCCGGGCGGTCGGCGTGCGGGTGCGTCGCGGCGGCGCATCGGAATTTATCCGGGCGCGGCGCGAAGTAATCGTGTCGGCGGGCGCTTTTCAGTCTCCGCAGATTCTCATGCTGTCAGGGATCGGCCCCGCCGCCCATCTGCGCGAGCGCGGGATCGAGGTGCTGGTCGACTCGCCATCCGTAGGCGGAAATCTTCAGGACCATCTGGATTATACGGTGTTGCGCCGCTCAAAGCTCCGAGAGACGGTAGGGCTATCTGCCTCATTTGCCGGGAAGTTTCCATCCGCGCTCTATCGGTACATGCGCCGGCGCGAGGGTCCCTTCACCTCGAACCTCGCCGAAAGCGGCGCGTTCATCCGCACCGATCCGTCGCTTGCCGAGCCGGACGTCCAGTTGCATTTCATTCACGCCATGGTCGACGACCATGGCCGCAAGAAGCATCTCGGCGAGGGCTATTCCTGCCATGTCTGCGTGCTGCGGCCGAAAAGCCGCGGCGAAGTGCGGCTCGCTGACGCCAATCCGCTGTCGCCGCCGGCGATCGACCCGAAATTCTTGAGCGAGGAAGACGACCTAAACCGCCTGATGCGGGGCGCGCGGATCGTTCATCGCCTGTTGCAGACGCCCATACTCGACGACGTATCAGGCGACTGGCTCTATGCAGGACCGGACGTCGACGACGCCGCGCTAACCGCCGACATCCGGGCGCGCGCCGATACGATCTATCACCCTGTCGGCACCTGCCGGATGGGCTCGGACGCAGCGTCCGTGCTCGACCCGCATTTGCGCGTACGCGGGGTTGGCGGCCTTCGGGTAATCGACGCCTCCGTCATGCCAAACCTCGTCTCAGGCAATACGAACGCGCCGACCATCATGATTGCCGAGAAAGCCAGCGACATGATCAGGGCCGAGGCATAGCTGCAAGGTTTGCTGCCCTTCCTTTAAATTGCCGCGTTTCTGAATTGTTACAACTTTCGCGGTTCTGCTATAGCCGCGGCGGAAGGCATGGCGACCCCGGAGGATTAGCGGAAGATGTGCGGTATCATCGGAGTTCTGGGCAAGGGCGAGGCCGCGCCGCTTCTCGTTGAGGGGCTGCGCCGGCTCGAATATCGCGGTTATGACTCCGCCGGCATCGCAACGCTTGTCGACGGCCGCATCGACCGTCGCCGCGCGTCCGGCAAGCTGGCGCGGCTTGCGGCGGCGTTAGAGGAAGCGCCGCTCGGCGGCGTATCCGGTATCGGCCATACGCGGTGGGCGACGCATGGCGCGCCGACCGACGCCAACGCCCATCCGCACGCGACCGCGCGGCTCGCCCTCGTCCACAACGGCATCATCGAAAATTTTGCCGAGCTGCGCGAGGACTTGCGCGAGCGAGGGTATGAATTCTCTTCTCAGACGGACACGGAGGTTTGCGCCCAGCTTATCACGCGCTTTCTGGACGAAGGCGCGACGCCGTTTGAAGCCGTTCGCTCGGCGCTTGCGCTCGTGCGCGGCGCATTTGCGCTTGCGATCCTTTTCGCCGGCGAGGATGACCTGTTGATCGCCGCGCGGCGCGGCAGCCCGCTCGCGGTCGGCCGGGGCGATGGCGAGATGTTCATCGGGTCTGACGCCTATGCGCTTGCTCCGTTTACGAACCGCGTCACTTATCTCGAAGATGGCGACGTAGCCGTCATCCGTCGCGAGGAAGCGCGAATATTCGACGCGGCCGGCGCGGAGGTCCATCGTCCAGAGATTATCGCCTCGGCGGTCGACAATATGGTCGACAAGGATGGTCACCGCCATTTCATGTCGAAGGAGATCTACGAGCAGCCCGACGTCATCGCGCACACGCTCTCGCGCTATATCGACGGGGCGACCGGAGAAGTGCGCCTGCCGGAGGGCGCCTTCGATTTTGCGCGCCTCGATCGACTGACGATCTCAGGATGCGGCACCGCCCATTACGCTGGGCTTATTGCGCGCTACTGGTTCGAGGCGTGGGCGCGGCTGCCGATCGAGATCGATATTGCTTCGGAGCTGCGCTACCGTGATGTGCCCTATGCGGAGAATGGCGCCGCGCTCTTCATTTCGCAGTCCGGCGAAACCGCCGACACGCTCGCCGCCCTGCGCGAGGCGAAAGCGAATGGACAGCGCACCGGCGCCG
>CAZNXR010000318.1:0-815 GCA_964576815.1 uncultured Caulobacterales bacterium
CCGAAGAAGGGCTCGTCATCGAGCACCATCAGCGGCACGCCCCAGTGATGGACGAACTGCGCCGCCTCGTTCGCCGCCAAGCGCCCCATCAGCGCCGTTTCGTTGGCGCCGGCGTAGCGTTCGAGGGCGGCGAGCGAGAGGCCCGCCTCCTCAGCCGCCGCTTCCATGTGGACGCGCTCAGGCCAGTTCTCGACGCCGCCCCAGATGCGGCGCGCCACCGCGCGCGCAAAGGCAAGGCCCTTTCCCTCGCTCTCCTCCGCCGCAAGGCCGAGACGCATCAGCATGTCCATCAGGGGCTGCTCGGGCGCGACCTTGCCGGACCCGAGATCCATGGTGATCGGATCGGGGCGCGGCGGAAAGAACGGCACGCCGAGCCGCGCGCTTTCGCGCATCACGTCCTTGAAGAGATAAGGAAGCCATTGCGGGCGATTGCGCTCGAAGAAGGTCGGCTCGCGCATCGCGAGCGGGCGCACGAAGCAGAACCGCGACGCGACTTCGTAATCGCGCACGATCTCCGCCAGCCGGTCGATCGCCAGCCACGAATAGGGACTGCGAAAAGACCAGTAGATGTCGAGCTTGGTCATGGGGCTCCTTTGGCGGCGCGGCGGATCGTCAGGCTTTCCTTCGCCTCCCCTTTGCTGGCGGAGACTTCGCACATGACTCTAGCGCCGTACTCTAGCGCCGTCATTCCGGGGCCGCCGTAGGCGGAACCCGGAATCCAGAACGCTGCCCGACGCCGAGAAATGGACCCCGGGTTCGCGACGTCGTCGCGCCCCGGGGTGACGGTTTCTTATGCGATCGACTTCACCGCAAGG
>CAZNXR010000318.1:825-3432 GCA_964576815.1 uncultured Caulobacterales bacterium
ACGTGAACAGGTCGTCTGATACTTAAGGCGCCCCCCACCCGAAATTCGCGCTGCGAATTCCGACCTCCCCGCAAGGGGGAGGTCAAGGGCGCCGCGTTTCGGCGTATCCCGTTCAGGCCGTCAATCGTTGCAACTTCCCTCCCGCGCTCTTATTTGGCAACCGCCGTCAGCACCGCCCGAAGGAGGCCGTCCGATGACCAGAACGCTTCGCGTCGCTGCGCTGCAGGCCGCGTTCGGCGAGGACATGCAGGCGAACATCAGGACGGTCGAAAAGCTCATCCGCGCGAGCGCCAAGGACGGCGCTGAGGTCATCCTGCCGCCGGAGCTGTTCCAGGGCCCCTATTTCTGCAAGCGCGAGGAGACCAGATGGTTCGCCGGCGCTTATCCGTACCGGGAGCATCCGGTGGTGACGGCGCTCGCCCCGCTGGCGCGCGAGCTTGGCGTCGTCCTGCCGCTGTCGATCTACGAGAAGGCAGGCCAGGAATATTACAACAGCCTCGTCATGGTTGACGCCGACGGCGCGGTTCTGGGGCTTTACCGAAAGAGCCATATTCCGGACGGTCCGGGCTATGAGGAAAAATTCTATTTCCGCGGGGGCGACACCGGCTTCAAGGTGTGGCCGACCAAGTTCGGAAGGATCGGCGTCGGCATTTGCTGGGACCAGTGGTTCCCTGAAGCGGCGCGCGCGATGATGCTGATGGGCGCGGAGGTGCTGCTTTACCCCACCGCCATCGGCTCGGAGCCGGAGAACCCCGCGCTCGATACCCAGCCGCGCTGGCGGCGCGCGATGATCGGCCATTCGGTGTCGAACGTCGTTCCGGTCGTCGCGGCGAACCGCGTCGGCGATGAGGAGGGGCAGGTCTTTTACGGCTCGTCTTTCATCACCAATGAAGGCGGCGACTTCCTCGCCGAGATGAATCGCACCGACGAGGGCTTCATCGCCGCCAGCATCGAGCTGGACCGCATCGCGGAACTGCGCGCCGGCTGGGGTTTTTTCCGCGACCGGCGTCCGGAACTCTACGGCGCGCTCACCGGCAAAGGTTAACCCCGGAGGTTGGCGCGGGAAATGCTTGCTCCCAAAACGGGAAACCGTTTCGCGAGGGTCGAAAGCCATGGCTGCGCCGCATCAGAACATCGCCGACATCGTCGTCCTGAAAGCGTCTGCGGAGGAGCCGGGGATCGACGATGTCGACCTCGACGGCGGCGCCCCGGTCGGCCACAGTCTCGCGACGATGAGGAAGGCGAAAGGCTTAACGCTCGCCGACATTCACGCCGGCACGAAGATCAAACCCGCCCACATCGCCGCCATTGAGGCCGGCGACCTTTCCGCCCTGCCCGCGACGCCGTTCACCGCCGGCTTTGTTAAAGCCTACGCGCAGTTCCTCGGCCTCGACGCCGACGCCTTCGCGCGCGCCTACAAACAGGAGGCCGGCTTTGTCCCGCTCGCCGCGCCGGCGCTCACTGCAATCATGCGCCAAGCGGCGAAGACACGCGCTGCTGAAACGCGCGATGATGACGCCGTTCTCGCCGACGCAGACCTGCCGCCTGCGCCTTCGCCTTCGACAGCGGTCGCGGCTGCGGCTGCCCCGTTTGCGGCTCCCGTGCTGGCGGCGACACCCTATGCCTCGGCGCCGGCGTCTGCCTCGCGCCGCGCCGATCCGGACAGGATGGTGACCTGGCTTGGCGTCGGCGCCGCGATCGCCGTCGTCGCCTTCCTCGCCGGCCGCGCCCTGCAACCGCAACAGACCAAAACTGAAATCATAGCCCCGCCGCCGACTATCATCGCTGAAGCGCCCGCAGCGGCCCCCGCGCCCGAGCCCGTCGCCGTCGAGCCGGCGACGGTTGAGATTGCGCCGCCGGCCGTCGAGCAGGCCCCGCCGCCAACCGTGGTCGCCGCTGTCAAGGCGCCGACCGTCAAGCCCAGGCCGAAACAGCCGCCGGCGGACGAAGCCCCGCCCGCCCCGATCGAAGCGACCCCCGTGCCGGTCCTCTTCACCATGCCGATCGTCGATGCGCCGGCGTCCGCGGACGCTGAGGCCGCGCCGGCTGCCGCCATCGCCGCCGACGAACCGCCCGCGCCGCCGGCCGCCATCGCCGCCGATGAACCGCCCGCGGCGCCCGAACCGACAATCGTCCCGGCACGGATGATACGCGGCGCGACGCCGCTTTATCCCGAGCGCTGCGCCGGCCGAGCGGGCGAGACTGTCGCCGTCAGCCTGATATTCTCCGTCACGCCCGATGGAAGACCCGTTTCGGCGAGCGTCATTTCCAGCACCGACCGCTGTTTCAATCCGGCGGCGCAGCGCGCCGTTTACGACATGCGCTTTTCGCCGCGCACGGTCGACGGCGTTCCGGCGCTGGAGACCGGCAAGACGGTGACGGTTCAGTTCGTGCGCTAGACCAAGCTGCGCGATTTTGGAATCGCCCAGCTTGGTCTAGCTTTTTGTTTGTCGCGGCGTTTTCGCGCAAAACCGCGTACACTTTTGCGCACGCCGCTCTAGATGGCGTCGTTCCCCCGTCATTCCGGGGATCCGCGCAACGGATAACCTGAGGCCGTCCGCGCAGCATGTAGCGGTCGCGACGGCTTGTTTCAGGCGCCGGGCTCCG
>CAZNXR010000319.1:0-3428 GCA_964576815.1 uncultured Caulobacterales bacterium
TGGGCCGCGCTCCTTCTCGCCGGCGTGTTCGAGGTCGGGTTCACGACGGCGATGGGCCTCGAAAGCCAGGGCAAGCGCTGGGCGACACCGATGTTTTACGCATGCATCATTGCGAGTTTCGGATTGCTGCAATTCGCCGCGAAGACCATTCCGCTCGGCATCGCCTACGCGGTGTGGACCGGCATCGGCGCCGCCGGAACGCTTGCCGTCTCGACTCTGGTATTCCGCCAGCCGCTCAGCCCGACACAGATCGCGCTTGTCCTAGTCCTCATAGGCGTCGTCGCCGGGCTAAAGGTCACGTCTCCGCATTGAGCGCGGCGCCCGCGCCGCGCCGCTATCGCGCCACTTGATCATCAAACTTCCCGCGCGCGCCCGCATAAGCCGCCTTGATCGCCGCGATGTCGACTTCGTAATTCCCGCTCGGCGTCACCGAACCCGCAATTGAAATGCGCTTTGCTCCGTAGTCGAGAACGCTCATGACGATGGGGACGCCCGCTGCGTGCGCGATGTGGTAGAAGCCCGTTTTCCAGCCCTTCGACTTGGCGCGCGTTCCTTCCGGGGCGACGGCGAGCACCATCGTTTCCGCCGCGCGCATATGCGCCGCCGTCTCCGCGACGAGGTCGCCCTTGCCCGAACGATCGACGGGAATGCAGCCCATCCATCTGACGAGGCCGCCGAAGGGGCCCGTCGTCAGCTCCTTCTTGCCCATCCATTTCAGCGGCACGCGGTAATAGCCGGCGGCGGCGAGCATGTTGACGCCGTCCCAGTTCGAGGTGTGCGGCGCGGCGACGAGCACCATTTTCGGCAGATGCGCCGGCCAGTCGCCCGCCATCCGCCAGCCGCCGGCCTTGAGATACGCCGTGCAGAGCCATCGCCAGAATTCGGCGGCGACGCCGCGATAGGGCGCGGGCCGGGCTGTCGGGTTCATAGCGTTTTCAGCCCCAGATGCTTTTCTATCGCGTCGAAATCGCGGTCGGCGTGAAGGAGGGCGTGCCCGTTCTCGATGCAGAAGGTGGCGATGAGGACGTCGATCGTCTTGCGCGGAGCGACGCCTTTTTTGCGAAGCGCGCGATAATTCGCCGCCGCCGCAATTGCGATGTCCTTGCCGACCATCGATTCAAACGGCAGGCGCTCGAGGACGAGGCGCGCAGCGGCGTGTTCTTTGTCGGATCGAAACCCCTGAAGCACCTCGACGATGATGAGGTCGCCGGTTAGCAGTCGTTTCTTGCCAAGCACGCCGTCAAGCCGCGCCGCCGCAGCGGAAGGCGCGCCGTTGAAGTAATCGATCCAGACCGAAGAATCGACAACGATCACTTGTCGAGTCGCATCGCTTCGAGATCGCCCTCCCAGTGAAGCTTTCCGCGGAGCTTGCGGATGTCGTGATGCGATTCCATTTCAATGGCGCGCCGCAAGGATTCCTCGACCGTCTCGCGCTTGGTTTTTTTGCCGGTCGCTTTCATGGCGGCTTTCATCAGCTTGTCGTCGATGTCGATATTGGTGCGCATCGCGCCCTCATGTGTATCGATTTCAAATCTATACACATCGGCCGGAATTTCAATACCCAGCCGCCGTTCCGTCCTTGCGCATCTCCGTCGCGCCGACATAGACGCCGTTTTCGTCATCGCGCATGATCGCCTGATAGCCGCCGAAGACGATGCCGTTATCGACGATTTCGACCTTGTGGCCCATCGCCTGAAGCTGCTTGCGCGTCGCTTCGGGGACGCCCGGTTCAAGCTCGAGCGCTCCGACAGGATCAAGATCGATCCCGGTCGGCTGGCGTCCGCCGTCATGGTGGAAGCGCGCCGCGTCGCCCGCTTCCTGCAGGTTCATCCCGTAATCGACGAGGTTGACGATCACCTGCACATGGCCTTGCGGCTGCATGCCCCCGCCCATCAGGCCGAAGGAGAGCCAGGGCTTGCCGTCCTTTAGCGCAAAGGCGGGGATGATCGTCTGGAACGGGCGCTTGCCCGGCGCATAGGCGTTCGGATGATCCGCATCGAGATGAAAAAGCTCGCCGCGGTCGTGCAGCATGAAGCCGAGCCCGTCGGGAACGAGGCCCGAGCCCATGCCGCGGTAGTTCGACTGGATGAGCGAGACCATCATGCCGCTGTCGTCGGCGACGGTGAAATAGGTGGTGTCGCCTTCGCCTTCGAGTTTCGGCTCGCCGGGGGCGGGGGCGGTCATCGCCTTTTTCGGGTCGATCAGCGCGAAGCGTTCGCGGCCGTAACCGTCAGAAAGAAGCCAGTCGATTGGAACGGCGCTGAAGGCGGGGTCGGCGTAAAAGCGCGCGACATCTTCGAAGGCGAGGCGCTTTGCTTCCACCATGTAATGAAAGACCTCCGCGCCGCCGCGCGGGAACTGTTTGAGATCGACATTCTTCAGGATGTTCAGCATCTGGAGCGCGGCGAAGCCCTGACTGTTCGGCGGCAATTCGCAGACCGACACGCCGCGATAATCGACGCAAGCAGGATCGATCCATTCCGCCTTGTTCGCCGCGAAGTCTTCGTAGCGCAGATCGCCGCCGATGCGCTTCATATAGGCGTCGACGCTCCGCGCGATCTTGCCCTTGTAGAAGGCGTCGGCGCCGCCCTTGGCGATCGCTTCATAGGTGCGCGCGAGATCAGGATTTTTGAAGATCATCCCGGCTTTCGGCGCGCCGTCAGCGAAATACGTCCGCCGCGCATTGTCGAACTCGTCGATCATGTCGAGCCGCCGCTCGAACCCGGCGAGGTTGCGCGTCAGATACATCGCGATGACGGGCGAGACGGGGAAGCCGTCCTTCGCATAGCCGATCGCGGGGGCGAGGATCGTCCGCATCGGGAGCTTTCCGAAGCGGTCATGGAGCGCGCCCCAGCCGCCGACCGTTCCGGGGACGGTGACAGGCAGATGCCCAAGCGGGGGAATGCCCTTGCCTTCGCCGACGACGGCGGCGGACTTCGCCCGCGTTTCTTCCAGCGTGCGGCCCATAGGCGCGGCGCCCGACGCATTGAGGCCGTAGAGTCTCTGCGTCTTCGGATCCCAGACGATGGCGAAGAGATCGCCGCCGATGCCGCAGCCGGTCGGCTCCATCAGGCCGAGCGCGGCGTTGACGGCGATCGCGGCGTCGACGGCCGTGCCGCCTTTTTTCAGGATGTCGATCGCGATCTGCGAGGCGAGCGGATGCGCCGTCGCCGCCATGCCGTGTTGCGCGATGACGGGGCTCCTCGACCAGTCGGCGCCGATAGGGCGGGCGCCGGGCCCCAGATCCTCAGCCGCGGCGGACGACGCCATCAGCGCCGCCGCCAGAAAAATCGCCCGCATTGAAACGCCCCTTCCCATGTGACCGCGGAGAATAGAGCGCCGGGCGAAAAAGTGGAATCACCGGTTTTTCGAAACCCGGCGCGACCACTGAAACCCTGGATCGTCGGGCGATCCAGATTGATCGCCAG
>CAZNXR010000320.1:0-3428 GCA_964576815.1 uncultured Caulobacterales bacterium
GTCGAACAGCGGCGCGCCGTCGCCGATATAGGCGGCCGGCGGCAGGCCATGGCGCACGACATCGGCCTTCAGCGCTTCGCCATACGCCGGATAGCGCCCTTCGGAGACGGTCTCAAATCCGGTTGTGCGGTGTCGATAGAACGAGGTGCCGCCGAAATCCGAAGACGCGAGGAAGAGGACAGCGGCGACGCGGTCCTCTTCAAGGCCGTCGAAATGCGGGAGGCGCTGGATCGGCGCAAGGCTCGACGGCGCCGCTGTCACGATCGAGAAGAAACAATCGCCCGCCCAGCGTGCAGCCTTGATCGACAGCGCGCCGACGATGATCTCGTTGAGCGCGGCGCCGAAGGCGGCGGCGGCGCCGGGGCCGAGCGATGCGCGCACGCCCGGATAATAAGGACCGATCGGCGCAAACCCGAGCGAGGCTGCGACCGCGACAGCCGCTTCCGGCGCGGCAAGGCAATCATCGACGACGGCTACGGCGGTTCCTTCCTCGCCGATCCGCTCGGCGCGCACGCGCGCCTGTGCCGACAGGGCGAGCGGGGCGGGCAGCGTCATTGCGCGGCGGCGCGCGCCGAAAGGAGCGCGCGATGATCCGGGAAGTTGAGCGCACAGCGATCGACGAAGTCGTCGATGACCGCCATGTCGAAGCGGCGTTCTTTCGGCGCCGGCGGACGCAAGGTATCCGGATAATTGCCGTAGCCGCCGAGGAGGCAGACCCAGGACATGTCAGCGTAATATTTCGCGATGTCCTGCCGGCGCACTTCCTCCCGAATGTCGCCGCCGCTGCGCCAGCATCGCAGCATCGCGTCCAGCGAGGCGGACCGCTTCGTGTTGGCTGCGTTGGCGCGCCAATAGTCGGTGTCATCGCGCAGGCTCGCCTGATAGTGGCAGACGATATAGTCGCGCACCCCTTCGAAGCGGGCGTTGATGCGCTCGTTGAAGGCGCGCCGGCCCGTCTCGTCGAAACCGGACTTCTCGAAAGTGTCGATGAAGCCCTCGACTGTCGCCTGCACGAGATGCAGGGCGGTCGCCTCCAGCGGCTCGATGAAGCCTTGGGAGAGCCCGACAGCGAGGCAGTTCTTCTCCCAGTGCCGGTCGATACGCCCGACCTTCATTTTCAGATGGCGCGCGGGAGCGTCAGAATCAAGAAGGCCGAGAGCCGCGCGGTGTTCGCGCTCGGCCTCGTCGGCCGTGATGAATTCAGAGGAATAGACATAGCCGTTGCCGCTGCGGTTCGTCAGGGGAATCTCCCAGCGCCAGCCGGCGTTCATGGCGCTTGCGCGCGTCGCCGAGCCAAGCCCCGGAGGATCAGGCGGCGTCGGCATGACGACGGCGGAGTCGTTGAAAAGATTTTCCTTGTAAGAATGGAAGGGAACGCCGAGCCGGTCCTGCAGGATGAGGCTGCGAAAACCGGTCGCATCGACGAAGAAGTCGCCTTTAACCATTCGCCCGTCGTCGAGCGAAAGGCTGGCAATTGCGCCATTTTCGTCAACCCCGATCTCGCCGACACGACCTTCGATGTGGCGCACACCGCGGCTCTCCGCATGGCTGCGCAAGAAGGCGCCGACGAGGTAGGCGTCGAAATGATAGCCATAGGCGATATCGAAAGGAAAATTTTGCGCGGGCAGGGGCGCAAGCCGGCGCTTCGCCAGCCTCGCCGAGAGGAAGAAGCGGTCGGGCGCCGCGACAAGATCGGCGCCGCGCCGGCGATGGAACGAATTGAAGTGAAAGCCGGGCGCCGTATGCGCGTCGATCGGCGATGCGAAGGGATGAAAATAGGAGTCGTAGCCGGGCCGCTTCGACCAGCCATGAAAGCTGATGCCGTTCTTATAGGTGGCGTTGCACGCCGGCATCCAGGTTTCCTCAGCGACGCCGAGATCGCGAAAGAACGCGCGAAGCTGCGGGGTCGATCCCTCGCCGACGCCGACAATGCCGATCTCAGGGGATTCAACGACGCTGATCTCGGCGCCCATGGGCGCCCATCGCTTCGCCATCAGGCAAGCAGCCATCCAGCCGGCAGTGCCGCCGCCGAGAATGACGATATGAAAACCCGGTCTTACGCCCGGCGTCATGGCTCGCCCCTGTTTCGGGGCGAGCCTAGCCAATCGTCCTTGCGCGAACCAGCCGTGGAGGCTGCGTCAGAACCGGTAGTTGAGCCCGATTTCAGCCGTGTGCGTTTTAATGTCGTCGTTGGTCGCGCCAAGGAGACGGTACCCGGCTTCGACGGCGATTTTCCTCGACAAGGGATAGGCGACGCCGACGCGCGCCTGATAGGCGAGCTCTATGTTCGAGTTCTCGATCGGCGTGACGCCGTCGTCGAGCCGCGACTTCACCTGCGCAGGACCCATGCCGCCGGAGAAATAGGGCGTGAACCGGCCGAATTTGAAGCCGTCATACCGGAGCGAGACGAGGCCGGAAATCGCGCGGCGCGTCGCTTCCTCCTGTCCAAGGCCGAGGACGATCGTGTCCCTGTCGCGCTGGAAGGCGACTTCCGCTTCAAGGCTCAGCGGTATCGTTTGGCTGATGCGGCTGCGATAGCCGCCGGAGAAGAGAAGCGCGCCCTTTCCGTCCGCAAGGCCGTTCCCGCTCGCGAACGGCGTGTAGCCGCCGCGGACGAAGAACGCCTTTGTCGGCTCATCGCGCAAGGCAGGCCTGCCGTAGCGCCTTTCTTCTCGCGCCGGTTCCGCGTTCCGTTCTGCGAGCTTCATTTCGTTGTGCTCCCGGTCACGCAAGAGCGCGCGCGAAAGCCCGCAGTTCTTTTTGCAATCGTCGACGGCGAAGGCGCCGCCGGCGGCGCCGATGACGACTGCGGCGGTCGCCGCCGCGATCATGCGTCCGCGGCGAGCACGTTTGTGCGAGTTCATTGACATGGCTGTTAGCCCCCCTTGTTCCTTAAGCGCCCGTGGTTGTGTTGAAGAGATCGATCGGCCCCGAAAAACTGCCGAGGTTCGGCAGGGCCGTCTGGATTTCGCCGGCGGTGAGGCCGAACCAAGCGGCAAGGCTCGCCGCGAGCTGTTCGACCGCAAGCGTCGGGATCAGCCGGCCGGATCCGCTGTCCTGGTCGTGATTGACGACAGGCGGCGGCATATCCCCGACGATGCGGTTGCCGTTAACGGCGCCGCCGACGACGAAATGATGCGCTCCCCAGCCGTGATCGGTGCCGTCGCCGTTAACGGCGAGAGTGCGCCCGAAATCCGACGCCGTGAAGGCGGTGACGTCGTTCTGCACGCCAAGCTCGGTCGTGGCGTCATAGAAAGCGCGCATGGCGCCGGCGAGCGTCGTGTGCAACCCAGTCAGCGTCGGCGCCTGGGTCGCGTGGGTGTCGTAGCCGCCGGTCGAAACGAAGAAGATCTGCCGCGAGGCGCCGAGAACGTTTCGCGCGGCTATCATCCGCGCGACGACCTGCATCTGTTGGGCGAGGCCGCTTG
>CAZNXR010000321.1:0-3412 GCA_964576815.1 uncultured Caulobacterales bacterium
TCGCCGTGCTCGCCGACGATTACGTGCAGGCCGCCGACGCCGCCGAAAAGCTCTCCGCCGCATTGGCCCAAAATCCGGTCTTCTCCGACGTACGCCCGAATTTCCGATTCTCGCGGCCGCAATTGTCGATCGAGGTTGATCGCGAAACGGCGGGCCAGCTCGGCATTCCGCTTTCGGCGATCACGACGACTCTTGCGGCCATGTCGGATGAATTTCGCGCCGCCGAACTTTTCATCGGCGATAATGTCGTCGAGGTTTTCGTTTCGGCGGGCGGCGAGCCGGTCGATGATCCGACCGATATCGCCAATCTTTTCCTGCGCACCTCTTCCGGCGTCTTTGTGCCGCTGTCCTCCGTCGCCCGCGTCGTCGAGGCGCCGATCGCGGCGACGCTGTCGCGCGAGGACCGGCGCCGCGCCGTGCCCGTGACCGCAAGCCTCGTCGAAGGCGCGCGCCTCGGCGATGCGATCGAGGCGCTGCGCGCGACGGCGCCCGCCGCGCTCGGCGCCGGGATGTCCACGACCTTGCTCGGCGAGGCGAAACTTCTAGAAGAATCGACCGGCTCATCGGGGCTCGTATTCGCCTTCGCCGCGGTGATCGTCCTTCTTGTCCTTGCGGCGCAGTTCGAAAGCTTCGTCAGCGCGATCATCATCATGCTGACGGTGCCGTTCGGCCTTGCGGCGGCCGTGTTCGCCATCCAGCTTTCCGGCGGCTCGCTGAACTACTACAGCCAGATCGGCCTCGTGCTCCTTATCGGCATTATGGCGAAGAACGGCATCCTGATCGTCGAATTCGCCAACAAGCGACGCGATGAAGGGCTTTCGATTCGTGACGCCATTCTCGACGCCTCGATGACGCGCCTGCGCCCGGTCTTGATGACCGCGATTTCAACGCTCTTGGGCGGCCTGCCGCTCATTCTCGGCGCCGGCGCCGGCGCTGAATCGCGCGCCGCGCTCGGCTGGGTCGTGTTCGGGGGCCTCGGCTTTGCGACGATCTTCACGCTTTTCCTGACGCCGGTGACCTTCTTGCTCCTCGCGCGCTTCTCAAAGCCGCGCGCCAGTGAGGAGCAGGCTCTGGCCAAGGAACTGGCGGCCGCGCCGGGGGCAAGGTGAGGGGCGGCCTTTAAAGACTGCTTTACTTTCGGCCCACGAATTTAAAGCAAACGACTATTTTCTTTAAATTCAAGCCGCGCTATTACAGCCCATGAAAAAAGCGACCGTCCCTACGCGGCTGGGCCGATACGTCGAATCGGCCTTCGCAGGCGAAGGAGTGCGCGCGTTCGTCCCGGCGCCGCTGCCTCCAGAACCGCCACTCGATCTCCTACCTCTAATCCGAATGCTCAGCGATGCCGACCAGGCGCTCGGAAGACTCGACGGCGTTAGCGCGCTTCTCCCGGACGCCAATCTCTTTCTCTACATGTACGTCCGGAAAGAAGCGGTCTTATCCTCGCAGATCGAGGGCACCCAATCCACGCTGGACGACCTGCTCCGGTTCGAAGCCGACGCCGCATCGGGCACGCCGCTCGACGACGTAACAGAGGTTTCAAACTACGTCGCCGCCATGCATCACGGCATGGAGCGCCTGAAAACCTTCCCTTTATCTCTTCGGATGATTTGCGAAATTCACGCAAAACTTTTGGCGGGAGGCCGAGGCGCGGGGAAACGGCCGGGCGAATTTCGCACCTCGCAAAACTGGATAGGAGGAACTCGCCCCAGCAACGCCGTTTTCGTTCCGCCGCCGCCCAACGACGTCATGCCGGCGCTGGGCGAACTCGAAAAGTTTCTGCATGACGACGCCGATAAACTACCGCCGCTCATCAAAGCGGGCCTTGCTCATGTTCAGTTCGAGACGATCCATCCCTTCCTCGACGGCAATGGCCGCGTCGGGCGGCTTCTGATCGTGCTTTATCTCTGCCAGCAAGGCGTCCTTCGCCAGCCCCTCTTGTATCTCAGCTTGTACTTTAAGCAGCGCCGCGCCGACTATTACCGCCTCTTGCAGGAAGTCCGCCTAAACGGATCCTGGGAGGCGTGGATGGAGTATTTCCTCGAAGGCGTCGCTTCCACGGCGAATCTCGCCTTCACTTCCGCCAATCGAATCGTCGAGCTGTTGCAGGCGGACCGGGAACGAATCAAGCGAGAGGCGGAGTCGCCGAATTCGACTTTGCGGGTGCACGAAACGCTCCAGTCAATGCCCTATCTCACCTCAAAGCGCGCCGAAGAAGCGACAAAAATGACTCAGCCGACTATCAACAAAGCCTTCGCTCAACTTACGCGACTCGGCATCGTATCGGAGGTCACGGGCAAGGACTGGCGGCGCGTTTTCGCCTATCGGCGCTATCTTGAAATTCTCAACGATGCAGCGCCCGGAGAGTCGTCATGACCGCTCCCCTCCGCCTCTATCTTGTCGACGGCTCGGCTTATATTTTCCGCGCCTATCACGCGCTGCCGCCGCTGACGCGGAAGTCGGACGGCATGCCGGTCGGCGCGGTCTCGGGCTATTGCAACATGCTCTACAAACTGCTCGGCGACATGACCGACGAGCATGAGCCGACGCATCTTGCGGTCATTTTTGACTATTCTTCCGAGAGCTTCCGGAACGAAATCTACCCTGAGTACAAGGCGAACCGCCCGGAGCCGCCGGAAGACCTGCGCCCGCAATTCGCACTCGTGCGCGATGCGACGCGCGCCTTCAACGTGCCGTGCATCGAGATGGAGGGCTTCGAGGCGGACGACCTCATCGCGTCCTATGCGCGCGCGGCGGAAAAAGCCGGGGGATCGTGCGTCATCATCTCTTCGGACAAGGACCTGATGCAGCTCGTCAATGACCGCGTCACCATGTTCGACACGATGAAGAACAGACGAATCGCCCGCGCTGAAGTGATCGAAAAGTTCGGCGTCCCGCCCGAAAAAGTCATCGAGGTGCAGGCGCTCGCTGGCGACAGCGTCGATAACGTGCCGGGCGTGCCCGGCATCGGGATCAAGACGGCGGCGCAGCTGATCGAGGAATTCGGCGACGTCGAGACGCTGCTCGCCCGCGCGGGCGAGATCAAGCAGCAGAAACGGCGCGAAAACCTAATCGAACATGCGGACGCTGCGCGCATTTCAAGGCGCCTCGTCACGCTCAAAGACGATGTTCCGCTGCCCGAGCCGATCGGCGATCTTGGAATTCGCCCTCTCGACCTGCCACGCGTTGAGGCGTTCCTGAAGGAGATGGAGTTCGGGTCGCTGCTGCGGCGCATCACGGGCGATAATGCGACGGCGCCGGCGGCTCCGGCGCCGTCGGCGCGGCCTGCGCCGGCCGCCGTTTCAGGGCCGACGGCGACATATGAAACCGTGTTCGATGAAGCTGCGCTCTCGCGCTTCATCGCCGCCGCGCATGAAATGGGCGTCATCGCTGTCGATACAGAGACCGACAG
>CAZNXR010000322.1:0-3398 GCA_964576815.1 uncultured Caulobacterales bacterium
TATTTGTCGACGATCGTTTTCGCCATCGCGTCGAAATAGGCGGTGTTGGGCTCCTCGCCGCGCGCCCGCGCGCCGTCCTCGCCGACGATGCGCATCGTTTTGGCCGCCTGTTCGCCGCCCATCACCGCGACGCGGTTGTTCGGCCAGGCGAAGATGAAGGCGGGATCGAAGGCGCGCCCGCACATGCCGTAATTGCCGGCGCCGAAGGAGGCGCCGATATGCATGGTGATCTTCGGCACGGTCATGTTCGTCACGGCTTGAATCATCTTCGATCCGTGCTTGACGATGCCGCGCTGCTCGGCGTCCGTGCCGACGAGATAACCCGTCGTATTCTGGAGGAAGACAACCGGCGTTCCCGCCTGGCACATCAGCTGGATGAACTGCGCCGCCTTTGCCGCGCCGTCCGCGTCAATGGGGCCGTTGTTCGAGATGATGCCAACCGCGTGGCCGGCGATTTCGGCATGCGCGCACACGGTCGCCGCGCCATAGCCGTCCTTGAAGCCGAGAACATCGGAGCCGTCGATGATGCGCGCGATGTTCTCACGCACGTCATAGGGCGTTTTATAATCCGCCGGCGTGACGCCGAGGATTTCCTCCGGATCGAAATTCGGCTCGCGGTAGGTTCGCGGCGGCGCCGGCGACTTGTTCCATTGCAGCTTGGCGACGATATCGCGCGCGATGCGGATGCCGTCGGCGTCGTTCTCCGCCATGTACTCCGCCGTGCCGGAGACATGATAATGCATCTCCGCCCCGCCGAGCGCCTCGTCGGTCGCGATCTCGCCGGTTGCGGCCTTCAACAGCGGCGGTCCGGCGAGGAACACTTTCGACTTGCCGCGCACGACGACGACATAATCGGAAAGCCCCGTCTGATAGGCGCCGCCCGCGGTCGAGCTCCCGTGCACCACCGCCACAACCGGCAATCCCGCGGCGGACAGGCGTGCGAGATTGGCGAAGGTCTGGCCGCCGGCGACGAACATCTCCGCCTGGCGGAAAAGATTGGCGCCCGCGCTTTCGATCAGGTGCACGAAGGGGAGCTTCTGCTTTAGCGCGATTTCTTGCGCGCGCAGCGCCTTGTGGACGCCCATCGGCGTCGCAGCGCCGCCCTTGATGCCGGCGTCCGACGCCGACACGAGGCAGCGCGCGCCGTTGATAAACCCGACGCCGCAAATGCCGCCGCCGCCCGAAATATTGGCGTCGCCGTCATCGTCATGCATTTTGTAGCCGCACAGCGTCGATAGTTCGAGGAACGGCGCCCCGCGATCGAGAACGAGCGCCAGCCGGTCGCGCGGCAGCAGCGCGCCGCGCTTTTCAAATTTGGCCCGCGCGCGCGCGGACGTCTCGACGATCCTCCTTTCAAGCGTGCGAAACTCCTCAATGAGTTTCAGGTGATGCGCTCGATTGGCGGCGAAAGTCTCGGACCGGACGTCGATCGACGACTGGAATTGGGGCATGGGCGATGGCTCGGGCAATGGCAAACTTGGCGCCCGTAATGGCCGGAGCGCCCCCCGCCGAGTCAAGGACGAACCGCAGCCGGCGCTGGAAAGCCGCGCGGCGGGGCGTCCGCTGCGTGGGATCCGGCGTCGGCGGCGAGACCGCCCGCTCGGCGCGGGCCTTGCGCCGACGACGAGCCGTCACCCGCCGGGCGATCGGAGAACGGGGCCGCCGCGCTCCCGGCCGCCGCAACGGGCGCCCCTGAAGCTCTTTATTCATCCCTGTACGGATTATCTATTGACCGGATCGCCGCCGAAAAGCGGCCGCGGCCGGAGCGGCGGCGAGTATCATGCCTTCACCGCCTGAAAAATCATCCTCTGCGTGTTGAAAACCGGCCCGCCGCTCGCGCTGCGGTTGCCGGACGGCGGGCGTTCCGGCGAGCGAAAATACATATTTTCCGTTAACCAATGAAGTCATTGATCCTTATACGAAACAAAAATCCGTCCGACCTTTTATCCCCCTGTTTATCCCCCTCTTTATCCCCCTGGTTATCCCCCTCCTTATCCCCCTACTTATCCCACCCCCTTTCCGGGCGCCGCATGATGCGTTCCATGAAAGGCGTCGAGACGATGGTATCAGCTGAACCGCCGCACATATGGCATGCCGGAAAAATAAAGGACCTGCGGCCTGCCGTTAACATAGCCGCCGAAGCGGATGCGCTCGGGCGAGGTTTCGTCGCCGAGGCGCCATTCGTCCTCGCCGAGCGGGGTCAGTTTCTCCGCATTGCCGATCCACAAGGCGCCGTCCCGCGCGTAGACGTAAAGCGGCCCCGCCCAACGGTCGTCATTGTCATAACGCCCGGCGCGCGCGGCGAGCGCCGGAGGCGCTCCGGGGCGAAAGCCGGCGGCGGGGTCGCGCGCATATTCCCGGTCGCCGATCCACGCACGCGACGCACGGTCGCCGTCGATGTCGAAGGCGACGCCGGTGATCGCGAAGTCGGGATCGACGGTCGCAAAGAGCGTTCCCGCGGCAAGCTCCATCGCGCTTTCGCGCCCTGCCCGGCGAAGCGTGATCGCTCCCTCGCCGGGGACGATCTCGAAGGCGTCGCCCTTCGCATCGGTGAAAGCGCCGGCAAACCGCTCAGTTCTTTCAAGCGCCGGCTTTGCCGGCTTCGGCGCTGGCGGAACAGATTTGGCGCGCGCCGCTCTCAGTACTTCGCAGGCGTAGATCGACACCAGGCGCGGCCGGTAGTTCAGCGAATAATGCACATTGGCGGAAGCGAAGGCGGCGACGCCCGCCTCTGCGTCGACATGCATCGACGAGCAGAACGACACCATGCCGCCGGTGTGATGGAGATAGGCGCGCCCGTCGATGCCGATGCGCGCGACGCCGTTTCCGTATTTGGCGCCGGGCGCCCAGCCGTCGGCGGGATCGGCGAGGAAGCGCTTCGCCGTGTCATCGGAAAAAATAGGGCCGCCTTTCCCCTCGGCAAGGCCGAACAGGAATCGCATGAACGTCGCCATATCGGCGGGCGTCGCGGCGAGGCATCCGGCGGGATTGTCGGAATCGACCCAAGGGCTCGGCGTCATCGCGCCGGGTCGTGGGTTCAGCCGGTCGGTGAGCGCGGGTTCATAGCCTTGCGCGTAGCGCGACCGGTCGGCGACGCGGATCGCGGCGACGGCGTCCTTCATGCCGAGCGGCCGCAGCACCCGCGCATCGACCATGTCCGGAAACAGCCGGCCGTCCGCAGCGGCGGCGATCATGCCGGCGAGCGCGTAGCCGCTGTTCGAGTAGGACCAGCCCGTTCCGGGCGCGAATCCGGTCCACAGACCCCCTTGCGGGAACAGCGCCGAATCCGCCGGCAGGCCGCTCGTGTGATTGAGAAGCTGCTGAAGCGTGATTGTCTTTCCACCGTGCACGGAGAATCCGGCGAGCGCCGCCGACAGGCCCGTTTCCGGCGACAGCTT
>CAZNXR010000323.1:0-3388 GCA_964576815.1 uncultured Caulobacterales bacterium
ATGAACATCAGCGCGCGGATGCGTTCGGCTGCGTCCGGGTTCTTTGTCATTAGCGCTTCCATGAAGCGCCGCTCAGTCGCGCGGTCGAACTTGTTGAAAATATCGGCGATGGCGGCGAGGGAATCGCGGTCCTCGCCGCGCGAAAGCGCCGCCATGAATTCCGTCCTCAGCGCCTGTTCGATCTGGTCGATCACTTCCTTCTGGATGGGGCCGAGCGTCAGCATCCGGCCGATGACCTCTTCTGCGAAGAGCCCGGGGAGGGCGGCAAGCACTTTGGCCGCATGGTCGGCGCGCACGCGGGAGAGAACGACCGCGACCGTCTGCGGGTGTTCGTTCCGCAGATAGCCCGCGAGCACCCGTTCATTGACGTTCGCCAGCTTCTCCCACATCGTCTTGCCGGCGGGACCCTTGATGTCTTCGAGGATGGCGTTCGCCATGTCCGCCGGGACGACGTTTCTGAGAAAGCGATGCGCGGAAGCGGCCGAGCCTGAAACGGCGTTCGTCTCCGAAAGGCTCGCAATGAAATTCTGAAGGAGCCCTTCGACGACGTCGGGTGCGACCTGGCCGAGCTTGGCGATCGCGCGCGTCACCTCGCGCATTTCGTCTTCGTCGAAAGAGGCCCAGATCGGTTTCGACGTTTCCTCGCCGAGCGCCAGCATGACGACGGCGGCGCGCTCCGGGCCTGAGAGCTGATCGACGGCGGTGATCGGTTTGCCGCTCATGACGCTTTCCGGATCCAGTCTTTGAGAATGACAGCCGATTCAGAAGTGTTCGATTTGACGACCTCGGCGACCCGGCGAAGCGCTGTCGCAGGCGCAGCGGCGCCGCCATAGGGGGCAGGGGCGGGCGGGGGCAACGCCGTGCTTGCCGCCGCGGGAGAGCCGATGGCGGGCGCAGTTGCAGGCGCAGGCAGGGGCGTGCGCGGCGCCGTCAGCAGCGGACGCAGGACGAAGACGATCAGCGCGAGGATGATTGCAGCCGCAGCGGCGATTTCGCCCGCGCGCTGATAGCCGGCGTCGCCTGCCGGCGCCGCTGCGCCCGTGTCCGACGCCGTTCCGCCTGTTCCGACGCCGACCGTCTGGACGGGAGGGAACGCCGCTTCGACGACATTGATCTGGTCGCCGCGCGCCGGATTATAGCCGACGGCGGCTTGCACGAGCGACGCGATGCGGGCGAGTTCGGCGGGCTCTCGCGGGGCGCCGGCGGCGTTGAGCGCGACGGCGACCGAGAGCCGCTTGACGCCGCCGATCTCGCGCACCTCGCTTCGGACGGTGCGCGTCATCTCGAAATTCGTCGTCTCTTCAATCCGCCGCGCCGAGGACGTCGAAGCAGCGCCATCGGCGGCCGGATCGACAATGTCCGCCCCCGGCAATTGGTTGGCGATGGTGACGCCGCGCTGCGCGGCGGGGTCGCGATCGTTCGACTGATCCTCGACGGTCGTCGTGGAGAGCACCGTCTGGCTGTCCGGGTCGATGATGTTTGCGGTCTCTGTGATGCGGCTGAAATCGAGCTCGGCGGCGACCTGCACGCGCAAATTATCCGGCCCCACGATGCGCCCGACTATGTCTTCGACCGTGCGGCGGATGCGCGCCTCGGTCGCAGCAATGCGCTCATCGACGCCGCCCGCGGTCGCCAGCGGATCATCGCCGTCCTGCCCGGACGCGAGCAGAGCGCCCGCCTGGTCGAGCACGGTGACACGATTGGGCTTGAGCCCCGGCGCGGCGGAGGCGGCGAGATTGACGATCGCCTTCACCGAGCGTTTGTCGAGGCCGCCCGGGGCGTCCACGACGATCGAAGCCGAGGCTTGCTGGCGGTCGCGTGAGAACAGTTCGCGCTCAGGAATGACGAGATGAACGCGCGCGCCTCGAACGCCCGAGAGCGTCGCGATCGTGCGCGCGATCTCGCCTTCGAGCGCGCGCAGCTTGTTGATGTTCTGCTGGAAGGACGTGACGCCGAGCGCGTCCTGCTTGTCGAAGATTTCATAGCCGACGGCGCCGTTCGACGCGACGAAGCCGTCGGCGGCGAGGGTGAGCTTTAGTCGTGCGCGGTCGCCGGCGGGCGCGTAGATCGTGACTTTTCCGTCCGCCTCGCGCACGTCATGGCGCACGCCTTCCGCTTCGAGGAGCGCGGCGGCTTCCGCGCCGTCTTCAATCGAGAGGCCGGAATAGAGCACCGCCATGGCGGGCGCCGTCGCGCGCATCGTCATGAAATAGAGCGCCGCCGCGACGGCGAGCGTCACGCCGGCGACGGCCAACAGTCTGGCGATCCCGTAGGACCGCACCATCCCCATCAACTCGTTCACGGCTTTCGCCCTCACCCGCGCGCCGATCCCATCTTCGGCGTCGCCCGGCAAAATTTGCCCCGTGCAGCGTAAAGATTCCGTTAGGCGCCGGCCGTCGCCTGCACGGGCGCGCAAATAGAAAAACCCCGCGCCGTTTCGGACGCGGGGTTCTGAAACCCTTAAGGAGAGGTGAAGACGCCGTCAGCGATATTGCTGGACGCGCGTTGCGCGCAGACCGGCCATGCCGAATTGTTCGATCGCCTTTTGCCAGGCGAGGAACTCCTCGACCGTCAACTGGTAACGATCGCAGGCCTCCTCCAGCGTCAGGAGACCGCCGCGGACGGCGGAAACGACTTCCGCCTTGCGGCGAATGACCCACCGCTTCGTCGTGCGCGGCGGCAGATCGGCGAGCGTCAGCGGCATGCCGTCGGGCCCGATGACATAGGGCTCTTTGGAACGCTGCGGCGCGGCCTGGTATGCGGCGGACGTCATGTGGGTCTTCCCTCAAGATACGCAACTACACCGTCGCATCCTAGGCGTGCGCTTTTAAGATAGAGCTAAACGCCGTGGTAAATTACGCGCTAAGATGTTGACCCCTCACGGTAAAACATCCGTCTACGGAGCGTGCGCCGGATCGGGACGGGGCCGTCCCGGGACCGGTCTCAGGCGGCGGTCGATACGAGCGTCCGCCAGAGTTCGTCGGCGGTCGAAAGGATGCGCGCGCCGGTCGCATAGGCGCGCTGCGTCGCAATGAGGGCTGAAAACTCCTCGCCGATATCGACGGTCGAGCCTTCGAGCGCCGAGCCCTCGATGGCGCCCGCGCGCCCGCTCTGCGCGGCGCGGATCGCAGGTTCGCCGGAAAGGGCGGTCGCGCTGACGGCGGTGCGGTCGGCGAGGGCGAGCCCCGCTTCGTTCGTGAAGATGGCGAGCGGAATGCGGGCAATTGCGTGCACCGAGCCGTTCGCATAGGTCGCGTTGACCGCGCCGTCCGCGCCGATCGCGACAGAGGCGAGCGCGCCGAGCGTCGCCGGATCGGCGCCTGCGGGGAGGCGGTTGACGTTCACCGTTCGCAGGCCCTGCGCGGTCAACGCGCCGCCCGCCGTCGAG
>CAZNXR010000324.1:0-3384 GCA_964576815.1 uncultured Caulobacterales bacterium
CCGTGTTGCCGGCCGCCGCCGACGCCGCCGTCGTCACCGTGCGCGACAATCCGAATAACGGCGCCTCGGTCTTTGCAAGCGGCCTTGGCCGCAGCGTCTCCATCCGCCATCAGGGGGTCAACCGTACGGTCGGCGCGGGCGTTTTCAGCCTGCAATATGGAACGGGCGGAAGCTGGACCGATATCCTCACCTTCTGCCTTGAACTCTCGGCGATCCTGACGCTGCCGAAAGAACATGAACGCGTCGACGGCGCGGATTATGTCCTCGACGCCGAGGACCATACCGCGCTCGGCATTCTCTACCGCAACTTCATGACCCCCGATTACGGGCTCAGGAACGCCGACACCGGCGCGGCGATGCAGGTCGTCATCTGGGAGATCATTGAAGACGGCGCCGCCGATTTCAATCTAGACGCCGGCGCCTTCCGCGTCCTGACGAGCGCTGTCCGGCACGAAGCGCTCAACCTTTGGGCCCTGCTGACGTCCGGCGACTATGCGCCTGCGCGTTTCGACGTGCTCACGGCGCGCGGCACGCAGGACCTCATCGTCAATGAAGTTCCGGCGCCGGGCGCGCTGATCCTGTTCGGCTCCACCATTCTTGCGGGCGCCGCGATCCGACGCCGCCGCAGAGCGCCGGGCGGAAAAGCGGACACCGGTTTTCCGCCAAATCGGCGCGACCACCTATGAGTTAGATCGGCGGCGTGATGCCAAAATCACGCCCGACGATCTAGGCGCTGATGGTTTAGTTTACGCGCCCTGCGTATCGGGCGCGGAGGGGGGCGAGGCGCTCGCGAAGGCGTATTCTTCGCGGGCGCCTTGTTTATTTCGCCGTCGGATAGGTTTTCTTCATATAGGCCCAGGACTTCGCGATGATCTGGCCGAGCACGCCGACATCGACGTCGGACAGCTTGTTCACATACAGGCAGCTGTTGCCCATCTTGTATTTGCCGAGACGTTTGAAGAGCGGGTCCGTCTCCGGCACGCCGCCCAAGATGTAAAAGACCATGGATGAGGATCGCGGCGAGAAACCAGCGGCGCACATATCGCCCTCGCGGCCGGAGTCGTATTTATAGTAATAGGCGCCGTAGCCGATGATCGACGGCCCCCACATTTTCGGCGCCGCGCCGGTGATCGCATGATACATGGAAAGAGCGGTCTCCGCGTCCTTGCGGCGCACGGGGTTATCGACGTTAGCGACGAATTCCTTGACGCTCGCGACGGTCGGCTTGGTCTTGACCTCGTCCTTCTTCGCCGGTTTCGCTGCGGCCTTTTTCTTTGCAGGCGGCGTTCCCGCCGTCTTCTTTACGGCCGCCTTTTTCTTGACGGACGACCTTTTCGTCGGTGCGGCCATTCAGCCCTCCTTGGAAGCATCGCGCCCGCGCGCTTCCGCCGCCGCCCAGTCGGCGGGGAGCCGCTTCGACGTCCAGATGAACACGAACGCGGCGGCGAGGCTGGTCACGCCGAGCGTCGACAGCGCAAGCCTCAACCCGGTGACTTCGCCGTAAGACGCCGCAAAAAGATCTGAGGTCCAACCGACCCACAGCGGCGCAAAACCGAGCGCAAAGAGGTTGAGGATCAGGAACAGGAAGGCGATCGCAAAAGCCCGAAGCTGCACCGGCGCAAGCGTCTGGATAAGCGCGAAAGACGGCCCGAGATACATGCCGAGCCCCAGAAGGAACGGCGCCGACCAGAAAAACGCCCAGAACGGCGTCCCCGCCCATGTCGACAGGAGCCCTGCGGGGATCGTCAGCAACATGCCCAGTCCCGGAATGACGAGATAGGCGCGCTTGTCGGTCTTGCCGAACTTGTCGGTGAGCCAGCCGCCGGCCCAGGTGCCGATGCCATAGACGACGCCATTGAGGATGCCGAGCGGGACCGTAATTTCCGTATACGAAAGATCGTATGTCCGCTTATAGAAATCGACGACCCACAGTCCGACGCCGTAGCCCGTGAAGGAAGCAAGCGCCGTCGCGACTGCGATCCCCCAATAGGTCGGAATCTTCACGAGCTCGGCGACCCCTTGCTTGAAAGAGACCTTCGCGGCGATGCCGTCGATCGCGCCGCGAATGGGTTCCTTGACCGTCAGCTTCAGGACGATCGCCAGCAAGATCCCGGGCAGGCCGACGATGAAGAATGCGCTGCGCCAGCCGAGATTTTGCACCACCCAGCCGCCCGCCAGAAAAGCGAGCATCTGTCCGAACGGGATGCCGAGCGAATAAATAGAGAGCGCCGTCGATCGTTTCTCCTTCGGGAAATAATCGGCGATGATCGAATGCGAGGGGGGCGAGCCGCCGGCCTCGCCGATGCCGACGCCGATCCGCGCGAGCGCCAGATGCAAGGCGTTTTGCGCAAAGCCCGACACCGCCGTAAACGCCGACCAGACCGCCAGCGACACCGACACGATCGTTACGCGGTTGTAGCGGTCCGCCGCCCACGCGATCGGAATGCCGAGCGTCGTGTAAAGGACGGCGAAGGCGAGACCCTTGAGGAGCCCGAGCATCGAGTCCGACAGCCCGAGTTCCGCCTTGATCGCCGGCGACACGATGGCGATGATCTGCCGGTCGACGAAATTGAACGTATAAACGACCGTCAAGACGCCGAGGACATACCAGGCGTAGCTGTCGGTCTTCGCTGCAATGGCGGGCGCAGGCGCTTCAGCCGTCGCGTCGCTCAACGGTCGAAACCGGTGACGCAAGAAAAGGCCGCGCGGCCGATCCCGGCGACGGCGCGCGGATTGTCGAATTTGAGAAGCTGGTCGATCGCCTTGCCTGGCGTGTCGGCGCGCGACAATCCGACCGTGTAGCGCGCAAGATCGCGCATGTCGTCATCCGAAAGCCGGTCATCGAGGTCGTCCACCATGCAGGACGCCATTTTCGGCGACAGGCCGATCGCCTCAAACCGGTCGATCAGCGTCACGCGCGCAGCGGTCGCGCATGCCGCCGCCGTAAGGGCGACGGCGACTAGGCAAAGGGTCCGCATGGATTTTCTCCCGAGAGCGGGCTGTCATTGCCCTTTTGCACCAGTGCGGAGCTTGCGTAAGATCGGTCCGTTTCGCAAGCCGCGCCGCAAGAGGATTTCCCATGAAAGCGATGATGAGCGTCGAGCCGGGCGGGCCCGACAGCCTCAAACTGGTTGAGTCGCCGACGCCGGAGCCGGGTCCCGGGCAAATCAGGGTGGCCGTCAAGGCGGCCGGGGTGAATTTCCCCGACACGCTGATCATCCGCGACATGTACCAGTTCCGGCCCCCGCGGCCCTTCGCGCCGGGCGGCGAGGTCGCAGGGCTCATCGACGCTGTCGGCGTAGGCGTTTCCGGGTTCAAGACCGGCGACCGCGTGCTCGCCATGACGCTCAATGGAGGCTATGCGACGCATCTCGTCGTCGATGC
>CAZNXR010000325.1:0-3380 GCA_964576815.1 uncultured Caulobacterales bacterium
CTGCAGGTCGACGGCGGCTGGGTCGCGAAATAATGGCCGAACCGAAAAAAGTGAACCTCGCTTTGCAGGGCGGTGGCGCGCACGGCGCGGTCACCTGGGGCGTTCTCGACCGGCTGCTTGAGGACGAGCGTCTCGCAATCGAAGGCATTTCCGGCGCAAGCGCCGGAGCGCTCAACGCAACGGCGCTCGCCTACGGACTTTTTCTTGGCGGGCGCGAGTCTGCGCGCGAAACGCTGGATCATCTGTGGGATGAGATCGCGCGCGTCGGCGCGTTCGCAAGCCCGATGCGGGCCGGTCCGTTCGACGGCGGGGAAGATCCCGTCGCCTACCGGATGTTTGACATCTTCACGCGCGTCTACTCGCCCTATCAGTTCAATCCGTTCAACTTCAATCCGCTGAAAGACGTCATCGACCGCGTCATCAAATTCGACAAATTCAGATGCTGCACCCACACAAAACTTTATCTGTCAGCGACCAATGTGCGCACCGGCAAAATTCAGGTTTTCAAGACCAGCGACATGTCGATTGACGTGGTGCTCGCCTCGACCTGCCTTCCCTTTCTGTTCAAGGCGGTAGAGATCGAGGGCGAGGCGTATTGGGACGGCGGGTATATGGGCAATCCGGCGTTGTTCCCTTTCTTTTACGAAGTGGAGACGAGCGACGTCCTGATCGTCCACATCAATCCGCTGACGCGCGAAAAGGCGCCGCTGACAGCGCCGGATATTCTCAACCGCATCAACGAAATCAGCTTCAATTCGTCATTGTTAAGCGAATTCCGGGCCATCGCTTTTGTCGAGAAGCTGTTGGAGGACGGATGGCTGAAGGACGAATATCGCGACCGGCTGCGCAAGGTGCGCGTTCATTCGATCCGCAGCGATCGTTCGCTTGAGGATTTCTCCGTCTCGTCGAAGTTCAACGTCGATCGGCGTTTTCTGACTATGCTGAAGGCGCGCGGACGCGATATTGCTGACAACTGGCTTCGTGAAAACTTCGAAAGTATCGGCGTCAAAAGCACCGCCGACATCCGAGGCATGTTCGACGGCGGCGCGTGACGCACGCGATGACAATCCTGTCATGACCGAGGCTTAACTGGCGCCGCGACGCGACGGCGCCGATATCCTTCGCATCGAGCCGCCCGTGATTTCAGCGGGTGCGCAAATCGAAGGAGGACCGTATGATCCGCACACTTATCACCACAGCCGCCGCCCTCGCGCTCGTCGCCGGCGCGAACGCCGGCGAGCCCGCGACGAAGGGCGCCGTCAAACTGAAGACGAACGCCGAGGCCGCGATGACGCCCGAAAGCGTCAAAACACGCGAAGACGCGGCGAAGCTCGGCGAGGCGGAATTCATCATCGCCGACGCCGACGCGGACGGTTTCCTCAGCGAAGCCGAGTTCGTAAAGCTTGAATCGATGGCGGCGAAACAGGCAGGCGCGACTGTGGCGACCACCGCCGCCGCAGCGCCGAGCATGTTTGCGACGATCGCCGGCGAAGACGGCAAGGTGTCGAAAGAAGAACTCGCCGCCGCACGCGTCGCCAGCTTCGACGCCGCCGACGCCGATCTCAATCGCACCTTGAGCGACAGCGAACGGAAGGTCTTCGCCTCGCTAATCGCGCCGCCGACAACGGAGACGCCCGGACTTTAAGCAATCTTCCCGCGCCCCGCCCCCCGCGGCGCGGGCAAGAAGGCCCGCCTCGCGTCCCGGAGGCGGGCCTATTCTCTTTCCGCGTCGTCGCCCTGATCGTCGTCCGCCTCGACCGCCGGGATGGCGTAGCCGCCCGAAAGCCAGCGATGAAGATCGACATCCGCGCAGCGCTTCGAGCAGAACGGCCGATAGGCGGCGTCTTCCGGCCGCCTGCAAATCGGACAGGCGGGACGCTTGGAATTATCGTTCACCGGATCAGCGTTCCCTGACATCGAAATTCCTCGCCGGACCGTTCGTCGCCGAGAGTGTAGCGCGCGCGCCGTAGCGATCGGCGAGGCGCGCCAGCCATTGCGGCCTGCCTTCCATATAGCGCGCCAGTTCCGCGCCCGCATCGAGAGTGAAGCCGAGGCGCGGATGGCGATTGAGGCGCGCCTCAATCGCCGCGACCGCCCGTTTCGCCGTCCAGTCGAGAGTGAGGCGCCGCCCGGATCGAATGAACCCCTCGCCTGCTTCCTCGCTTGCGCGTTCGAGCAGCGACAGGTCCCGGCGCGGCGCCGTCAGATCGAGGAGCCCGTCCGGCGCGAGCTTGCCGAGCCGGCGTTCGTAGTGGCCCGCGCTCCCATCAAGCAATTTCGATAGCGCCTGCCGCTGTGCGGCCGAAGAGGGCGGCAGGAAATCGACGATGACGCGTCCGCCGATCGCGCGCCGGGAAAGCTCCGCGAAGAGGCGGCGCGCCGCGCGTCCATTGACGGCGTCGTTCGGCCTTCTCGCGGCGTTGGCGGCGGCGCCCGCGTCGATGTCGATGACGGCGCCGCCTGCGGTTTCCGCAATGGTGAGCCGCGCGCCGCCGTCGAGCGGGACGACTGGTTCCAGCGCCGCCGCGAGCGCCTCCTCCATGCCGACGGCGGCCACGCGAGCAACATCGCAGTCTGCAGCGACGCCCTCGGCGGCGAGCGCGGCTTGCGCTTCGTGCCGGTCGACGACAATCGCCGCTGCGCCGAACGCGGCTGCGCGACGCGCGATCATGAAGGCGGAATCAAAGGATTGTGTCAGGAGACGCGGCGCGCCGACAGACGCCGAGAGAGCCGCAATCCGCGGCGGCGACAGGCTTTGCCGCCATTCCATCCGGAGCACCGCGCCCTTGCCGGCGAGCGCCGGGCGGCGGACGCCGAGCATGAGGGACGCACCTTCCGCAGGCGCGTTCTCCAATTTCGGCGCCGGGAGAAATGCGTCGGCGTCTTCCCCGATATCGGCGAATGCGCCGCCGAGCGCGGGCGCGGCGGTTTTGATCCGTGCAAGGACGATATCGCCGGTCTCCGCCGAACGCGTGATGCTTTCGTCGCCGCGCGCAGGCGCAAAAAAGAACCGGACGATTTCCCCGCGGGCGATGAGCGCTCCTGTCGTCTCGGCCGCGCCGCAGGCGATCGCGAGCGTCAGCGTCATGGCGCGATGAGGCCTGCGCCCTTGAGGAGATTGTAGGTCTCATGCGCCGGCAGGCCGACGATATTGGTGTGCGACCCGACGATCATGTCGATATAGCGGGCAAAGCGCCCCTGGATCGCATAGCCGCCGGCCTTGCCGCGCCATTCATCCGACGCGAGGTAATCTGCAATTTCTTCGCTGGAGAGCCGCGCGACCTTCACCCGCGATTCTACGGCGCGCAGGCGCGTCGGGAGACCAGGCGCGGCAAGCGCGACGCCCGTCCAGACCCGGTGCGCGCGGCCCGAGAGAAGCT
>CAZNXR010000326.1:0-169 GCA_964576815.1 uncultured Caulobacterales bacterium
TGCGGGAAAACAACCGGTTAGCGTTTCTATCGACGCCGCCGGTGGAAAACTATTGTGCAGCGCATTGGCTGCGTCAGGCATCGCGTGCGCCGGCCGATGAGAGAATGTAACGCCGCGACGCAACGAAAAACCCCGCGAACGCGTGTTCGCGGGGCTTCAGAAAATCGAT
>CAZNXR010000326.1:179-3368 GCA_964576815.1 uncultured Caulobacterales bacterium
CTAGAGCTTGGGCGATTCCTATCAATCGCCCGAGGCTCTAAGCGCCGATCGCCTTAATGCGGTGGGCGAGACGGGAAAGCTTGCGCGCGACTGTCGATTTGTGCGCGACGCCCTTGGTCACAGAACGATGCAGCTCCGGCTGCGCCGCTTTCAACGCTTCGGCCGCGGCCTTTTTGTCGCCGGAGGCGATCGCTTCTTCGACCTTGCGCACGAACGACCGCACGCGCGACCGGCGCGCCTTGTTCACGGCGGTGCGGCGCGCGATCTTGCGCACCATCTTCTTGGCTGACGTGGTGTTCGCCATGAATTCTTCTCTTCTCCGGCGCTGCAAGGCGCCATGTTTCCTAATGATTTTCGCCGCGCTGACTGCGCGAAGGCGAGGCTTATAGCCATCGGTCCTGAGGGCGTCAACGCACTTGCGGCGGCGCGCGACGAGTAGCGAAAAACCCTGTTATTTCTGGCATTTCGTGCAGGCGAAGGTCGAGCGGCCGGATTGCGCAAATCGCCGCACGGGCGCGCCGCAGCGCGGGCAAGGAGCCTCTTCCCGGCCGTAGACCGAAAAGCGATGCTGAAAATAACCAGGCGCGCCATCGGCGCTGGCGAAGTCCCTGAGGCTCGACCCGCCGGCTTCGATCGCTTCGAGCAGAACGGACCTGATCGCCTGGTGGAGCCGTCCCGCCGAGACGATGGCGAGCCGGCCGGCCTGGCGGCGCGGCGACAGTTCGGACCGCCACAACGCCTCGCAGACGTAGATGTTTCCAAGGCCAGCGACGACGGTTTGATCGAGAAGGGCCGTCTTCAGCGGGGCTTTGCGGCCGGTAAGCGAGTCCTTGAGCGTCAGGGGCGTAAAGCCTGCGCCCAGCGGTTCGGGCCCCATACCCGAAAAATGGCGCGATCGATCCAGCGTCCTGGTGGCCGCAAGATCCATAAACCCGAAACGGCGCGGATCGTTATAGGTGATGCGCGCCGGCCCCTCAGCGCCAACGACCTCGATTGAGACATGATCATGCGCCGGGTCGGTCGAGCCCGCGAAGCGAAAGTCTCCGGGCCGCTTGCTGGTCGCGCGCGCTTTCACGGTGAACCGGCCCGACATGCCAAGATGCATGATCAAGGTTTCACCGGTCGAGAGCGCCGCAAGAAGATACTTGCCCCGGCGGCCGAGCGCGTCGATCCCCGCCCCGGTTAGGCGGCGCGCAAAATCGGGCGGAAACGGGAAGCGCAGGTCCGGGCGCCGAAGCTCGACCGACAGGATGCGCGCACCGGTCAGAAAGGGCTGAAGCCCGCGCCTCACGGTTTCAACCTCGGGGAGTTCAGGCATGGCCCAGCCTTGAATTATACCCGCCTTGCCAAGAAGTTGCGGCGGCTGCGGCGCTCGCGTTTCGATTGACGGCGGAAATAACGTCGTTCACCCTTACAATCGCTTTTGGGGGCGAAGGGGGTAGATCATGACGACCGCCGAAATCCAAGACAGCGCGTTCGGGCGCGCGCCCGCCGACCCTGCTGGGCTGCCCCGCAACGCCTCCATGCGGGTCGTCAACGCGTCCGAGATCGGCGCGATGCTCTGGATCGGGCTTTACACTTTTCTCCTAAACATCGTCACGCTGACAGTGTTTCGATTTTGGGGCCGCACGCATTTCCGCCGCCGGCTGTGGGCGGACACGCGCATCGGCGGCGAGCCGCTGGAGTATACAGGTCGGGGCCTTGAGCTCTTCCTCGGGTTCATCATCGCCATTTTCACGCTGATGGTTCCGACGATTGCAGCGGTGTTCGGCGCGCAGTTGCTGCTTGGACCGCAAGCGATGATCGCGGTCATCATTCCGATCTATCTCCTGCTGTTCGTCGTCATCGGCGTCGCGATTTTCCTTGCGCGCCGGTATCATCTCTCGCGCACGACCTATCGCGGCATCCGATTTGCGCAGACTGGCTCGGCGTGGGGCTATGGCTTTGCGGCGTTCGGCTACGGCGTGCTGACCGTCCTGACGCTCGGCTGGTTCGCGCCCGCAGCGCAGGTCCGGCTGTCGCGCCGGATGTGGTCGAACGCCTGGTATGGCGGTGTGCGGTTCAAGTTCGAAGATACCGAGGCCGCCAAGAAAGAGCCCGTTTATCTGAGCTTTGCGGTCGCCTGGTTCGGCGGCGCCCTCGCATACGGGCTTTGGGCGCTGGCGCTTTCGTCCATGGGCGTTTTCGCCAACGCCGGGCTCGCCCAACCCGACATTCGGCAGATCGGCATGATCTATCTTAGCCTCATTCCGCTCGTTTTCGTAATCGCCGTCTTCGTGTCGTGGCATTTCGCCGTCATCACGCGCCGCATCACCAAGAGCCTCAGCCTCGACGGCGTCAGTTTCAGTTCGCGACTATCGACCTTCGACATCATCGAGCTGACGATCACCAACATGCTTCTCATCATCTTCACGCTCGGTGTCGGCGTCATGGCGGGCCAGATGCGCATGTGGAAACGCCTCGCCAACCGGATGACGCTGTCAGGGGCGATCGATTTCGCCATGGTCGAACAATCGACCGTCGATGCGCCGAAACAGGGCGAAGGTCTCGCCGACGGGCTCGACATCGTGTCGAATTTCTGATGACGGCCGTCACCATTTCCTGCCGCTATTTCGACGGCAAGACCGCCGCCGGCCATGACGTCGAAGCGGAGTTTTCGGCGCAAGGGGTCGCAATACGCGGTGCGACGGTCAATGTATCGTGGCCGGCGCGGCACCTTCGCGTCGCCGACCGCGATGGACGGGAAATCCGCCTGAAGTCGGTCAGGGACGAGGCCGCGCGCTTGATGGTCCCGGCGTCGGCGGAAGACCAGATATGGTCGGTTCTTCCTGCGCTTCTCTCCGGCGACGGCGAGCGGCGCAGAATGACGGCGCTGATCGGCGCGCTAGTCGCCGGCGCGGCCGCGGTCGCCGGTCTCGTGTTCTTCGGCGCGCCCGCCGCCTCGGGCCCCCTTGCGGAACGGACGCCCAAGGACCTCGAAATTCAAATGGGCGAGAACGTCGCCGGTCAGATCAACCTGTTCATGAAGCCTTGCGGAGAGGAAGATGACCTTGGCGCGCTGTCGGGCGTCATCAACGATATGGCGATCAAGGGCGATGTCGGCTTTCCGATCCGCTTTCAGCTCGTTCGCAACAGCGCGCCGAACGCTTTCGCCCTACCCGGCGGTCAGGTGATGGCGACGAGCGGCCT
>CAZNXR010000327.1:0-3368 GCA_964576815.1 uncultured Caulobacterales bacterium
CGCAAGTCGCTCAACGAAATCAAGGAAGTGCTGGCCGCGCTCGGTCTGCACCTCGGCATGGACGTTCCGGACTGGCCGCCGGAGAATATTGAAGATCTGGCCAAGAAGTTCGAGCAGTAAAGATAGACTAGGGCCGCCCCCTCGCGAGGATGGCGTCGCCCGTATTGGAGACCTGACCCATGCGCCACGGATTTGCGCTTCGGAAGCTGAACCGCACCCACGAGCATCGCAAGGCGATGTTCGCGAACATGGCGTCGGCGCTCATCAAGCACGAGCAGATCGTCACGACCCTGCCGAAGGCGAAGGAACTTCGCCCGATCGTCGAGAAGTACGTGACGATGGCCAAGCACGCGAAGAAGGATCCGAAGCGCGCGCTGCATCTGCGCCGCCTCGCGGCCTCGCGCCTTCGCGACGAGACGCAGGCCAAGAAGCTCTTCGACACGCTTGGGCCCCGCTATCTCGACCGCAACGGCGGCTATATCCGCATCATGAAAGCGGGCTTCCGCCACGGCGACAACGCCCCGCTCGCGGTGATCGAGTTCGTCGACCGCGACGAAGCCGCCAAGGGCCTCGATTCCGGGCCCGTCATGTCGGACGACGGCGAAGAGTAGATTTTATCCTTATACGGATTAAAGCGGGCGCCCGAATGGCGCCCGCTTTTTTTGTTGGAGCGCGTTGCAATCGTTTTGAGCGGCGCTGTTTCCCCTATGGTTGCCGCACAAGCGGGAATCCATGGTTCAGCAGGTGGTTCTCGCGGCTCTGGATCCCCGCTTGCGCGGGGATGATCGGAACGAAAATTCGTTCGCTTCGGTCGCCACCGGCCCTACACGCTTAAAGTCCCGCGATCCCCTCCGGCTCGATCAACTCGATCGCGCCCTTGTTGAGGGTGAGGGCGATGCGGCCCTCCAGCAGTTTCAGCGCGACGCCGCCGAATACTTCGCGCCGCCAGCCTTCCAGCGCCGGCACATCCGTGCGGCCGAGCGCGATGGCTTCGAGATCGTCGCCGGCGGCGATCATGCGCGCGGCGACGGCGTATTTCTCCGACTGGCGTTTCAAGAGCACCTTTAGCAGTTCGACGACATCGGGCGGCGCCGCGGCGCGCCGGTCATCGCGGTCGATCTCGGGCAGCTGCTCGCGCGGAATTTTCCGTCCGCGGGCGATGGCGTCCAGGATTTGCTGGGCTGTCCTCGAACGCTCAAAGCCTTGCGGAATCGTGCGGGCGCGGCCGAGTTCTTCCGGCGTCGCCGGCTTGACGCGCGCAAGCTCGAAGATCGCCTCGTCCTTGAGAATGCGCCCGCGCGGCACGTCCTTTACCTGCGCTTCCCGCTCGCGCCATTCGGCGAGCGCGACAAGCGGGCCGACATCGCTGGGCCTGACGCCGCGCAGCTTCAGGCGGGCGAAGGCGCGCTCCGGGTCGGCGCGGTAAAGCGCCGGATCGCGCAGCGCCTCCATTTCCTCCTCGACCCAGGCGACGCGCTTCTCCCGCTCTAGCCTTTGATGGAGGATCTTGTAGGCGTCGCGCAGATAAGTGACGTCCGACAGCGCATAATCAAGCTGCGCGTCGGACAGCGGCCTTCGCGCCCAGTCGGTGAACCGGCTTCCCTTGTCGATCTGCGCGCCGGTCAGCGTCCGGATGAGCGGCTCATAACCGATCTGTTCGCCGAAGCCGCAGGCCATGGCGGCGACCTGGGTGTCGAAGATCGGCGCCGGCACCCCGCCGATCAGCTGATGAAAGATTTCGATGTCCTGCCGCGCCGCGTGAAAGACCTTTGTGATGCGCGTGTTCGCCAGCAATTCGAGAAATGGTGCGAGATCGAGACCGGGCGCCATCGGGTCGATGATCGCTTCCTCACCGTCCGCCGCCGCCTGAATGAGGCAGAGGATCGGCCAGTAAGTTTTCTCGCGCATGAATTCGGTGTCGACGGCGAAAAAGGGCCGCTCGGCGAGCGCCTTCGAGAACCGGCTCAAGTCGTCCGTGGTCGTAATGATCCGCATGAGGGCGACCCCTTATCAGCGCCCGCAGCGTCCGTCACGGGCGAAGCTTGACAAGCCGGGGAGGGAACGCCACTCGAACCGGCGGTTTGTCCGGAGACCCCAGAAATGCACGCCTATCGCACCCACCATTGCGGCGCCTTGAGGCCGGGCGCCGTAGGCGAGACCGTCCGCCTTTCCGGCTGGGTGCATCGGAAGCGCGACCATGGTGGGCTCCTGTTCATCGACCTTCGCGACCATTACGGGCTGACGCAGCTTGTGATCGAGCCCGAGACGCCCGTCTTCGCCGTGGCGGAGCGGCTGCGCGCCGAGAGCGTGATCCGGGTCGATGGCAAGGTCGTCGCCCGCACGCCGGAGACCCAGAACCCGAACCTGCCCACCGGGGGCGTCGAGGTGCGGATTTCGGATATTGAAGTCCTGTCCGCCGCCGAGGAACTGCCGCTGCCCGTGTTCGGCGAGCCCGACTACCCGGAAGAGGTCCGCCTCAAATACCGCTTTCTCGATCTCCGCCGTGAGAAACTGCATCGCAGCGTCGCGCTGCGCTCGGCCGTCATCGCCTCGCTCCGCAGGCGGATGATCGCGCAAGGGTTCACGGAGTTCCAGACGCCGATCCTGACGGCCTCCTCGCCGGAGGGCGCGCGCGACTTTCTCGTTCCCTCGCGCATTCATCCGGGGAAGTTCTACGCGCTCCCACAAGCGCCGCAGCAATTCAAACAGCTTTTGATGGTTGCGGGCTTTGATCGTTATTTCCAGATCGCGCCCTGTTTCCGCGACGAGGATGCGCGCGCCGACCGCAGCCCCGGCGAATTCTACCAGCTCGATTTTGAGATGAGCTTCGTCACGCAGGACGACGTATTCGACGCCATCGCGCCCGTGCTCTCCGGCGTGTTCGAGGAATTCGCGAACGGCAAGTCGGTGACGAAGCCGCCCTTTCCGCGCATCAGATATGCGGACTCGATCCGCAAATACGGCTCTGACAAGCCTGACCTCCGGAACCCGATCGAGATGGGCGACGTATCGGAGCATTTCCGCGGCTCCGGCTTTAAGGTCTTCGCCGGCATGCTTGCGGGCGACCCGAAGGTGGAGGTCTGGGGCATCCCGGCGCCCGGCGGCGGCAGCCGCGCGTTCTGTGACCGGATGAATTCATGGGCGCAAGGGGAGGGCCAGCCGGGGCTCGGCTATGTGTTCTGGCGCGAGGGCGAGGAAGGCGGGGCCGGGCCGATTGCGAAAAACATCGGGCCTGAACGCGCTGAGGCGATCCGCAAGCAGTTCGGATTGAAGGTCGGAGACGCCGTCTTCTTCGTCGCCGGCAAGCCTGATGCGTTCTACAAATTCGCCGGCGCGGCGCGTACGCGCGTCGGGACGGAGTTGAAGCT
>CAZNXR010000328.1:0-3325 GCA_964576815.1 uncultured Caulobacterales bacterium
TCGAACTCCAGCGTTTCGACGAGATCAGTGTTCCAGATCATCGTGCGGTCGGAAACGCCGATATCAGGAAGGCCCTTAAACACGGTACGGATCTTTTCGCGGCCTTCCTCAAGCACTTCTCCGGTTCGAAAGACTGCGCAGTTGGACTGCATGACGTTTTGCATCTCAAGCCGCAGCGCCGCGGTCGGCGTTCCGCCTTTTGCGTACCGGAAGCGATCAAAACGCGCGAGCGCTTCCTGGCCTGCATTCTTCGGCAGGGCACGATAGGGCTCGCCAGGCTTCACAACTTCACCGCATCTAAGCCCGGCCGCGCGCCCGAACACGACAAGATCGATCAGCGAGTTCGACCCGAGACGGTTCGCGCCATGGACAGAAACGCACGCCGCTTCGCCGATCGCCATTAGGCCCGGCACGACGGCGTCGGGATCATCGCCCCGCTTGGTCACTACTTCGGCGTGATAATTCGTCGGTATACCGCCCATATTGTAATGGACAGTCGGTTGAACCGGGATCGGCTGCTTGGTGACGTCAACGCCGGCGAAAACGCGCGCCGATTCCGAAATGCCCGGAAGACGTTCGTGGATAACCCTCGGGTCTAAGTGATTGAGATTCAAATAGATGTGGTCTTTCTGGGCGCCGACGCCGCGGCCTTCGCGAACCTCAATTGTCATGGCGCGCGAAACGACGTCGCGACTTGCGAGATCCTTTGCGGAAGGGGCGTAGCGCTCCATGAAGCGCTCACCTTCTGAATTTGTCAGGTAGCCGCCCTCGCCGCGCACCCCTTCGGTGATGAGAACGCCGGCGCCGTAGATGCCTGTCGGGTGAAACTGCACAAACTCCATGTCTTGAAGGGGCAACCCGGCGCGAAGCGCCATGGCGTTGCCGTCGCCTGTGCAGGTATGCGCAGAGGTGCAAGAGAAATAGACACGGCCGTAACCGCCGGTCGCGAGAACGACCATCTTGGCGTTGAACCGGTGGATGGCGCCGTCATCGAGCCGCCACGCCATCAAGCCTCGACAGGCGCCCTCGTCGTCCATGATCAGATCAAGCGCAAAATACTCGATGAAGAACTTCGCGTTCTGCTTCACCGATTGGCCGTACAAGGTGTGGAGCATCGCATGGCCGGTGCGATCGGCGGCGGCGCAGGTGCGCTGGATCGCCCCTTCGCCGAAGTTCTTCGTCATTCCTCCGAAAGCGCGCTGATAAATCTTGCCGTCTTCGGTGCGGCTGAAGGGGACACCCCAATGTTCTAGCTCGTAAACGGCGGCAGGCGCGTTCTTGCAAAGATATTCGATCGCGTCCTGGTCTCCCAGCCAGTCGGAGCCCTTAACCGTGTCGTACATGTGCCAACGCCAGTCGTCGGCCCCCATATTGCCGAGCGCCGCGGAGATGCCGCCTTGGGCTGCGACCGTGTGTGAGCGTGTCGGAAAGACCTTTGTCACACAGGCGGTTTTCAGTCCGGCCTGCGCCGCACCAAGCGTCGCCCTGAGGCCCGATCCGCCGGCGCCGACAACGACGACGTCATAGTCATGATCGATGATCTCGTAGGCCTTGGTCATGACAACGCTTTCTCAGGCTGCAAGGACAATGAGGGAATAGATGGTGATGCCGGCGGCGCCTGCCGCGGCGAGAAGATTCAGGAGCTTCCAGAGGCCCCGTGATCCCGCTGGCGCATAATCGTCGATTATCTCGTTTACGCCGATGCGCATGTGAAAAGCGCCCGTAAGAATCAAGGCTCCCATAAGACCGGCGTTAAGAGGCGTCCCGAGCCAAGCCCGCACTTCCTCGTAAGTCGATCCGGTGTGTGCGACAGCGCCGGCGAGAAACCAAACGGCGAGCGGCAACAGAATGACCGCGCTTGTGCGTTGTGCGATAAAGGTCGCAGTGCCCTTGTGCGTCATCGGGAGTGCATTCCTAACCAGCGCGGTTCGTGAGCCCTGCAGCAATCAGTACGCCCGCAAGGCCGAGCGAGCCTGCAAATGCCGCCATCGCCGTCGCTCGCGCTGATTTGAGATCGAGACCGTTGCCTTGATCCCAGTAGAGATGTCGAAGGCCGTTGAAGGCGTGAAAAATCAGCGCCCAGACATATCCGGCGAGCGCAAGCTGACCTATGGGCGAGGTGAGAATCGCGCCTACAGGCCGAAACGCGCCGGCGCCCAGCGCTACTGCGCACGTCCACACGGCGAGCAAGATTGTCCCGCCGTAAAGCGCAACGCCCGTCGCGCGGTGAGTGATTGAGGCCGCCATCGTCGGTGTCCAGCGCCAAATCTGGAGATGCGGCGACAACGGTCTTTGCGGCGCAGGTGAGGCCATGGGCGTCCTTCGGCAGGCGTCAAATGGGCTTACGCCCTTGAATTTCCGTCGGACAATAGGCGCGCCGCCCCTGCTGTCAACGCGGCGAAATTGCCGGCCTGGCCGGGAAATTCAGGGCCGATCCTGCTTCTATGATTGCCAAGAGCGGTAACGAGGCGGCAATATCGATTTTGGGGATTTAGCGGGGTCGAATGATGAGGGTGTGGTTGGCTGCGATAGCTTTGGCGGCGAGCATGGGGTTATGGGCGCCCGCCGTCGCTCAATCGAAGAGCGCGCTGACGGCTGACGAACTGAGCGCCGTACTGGGGGCCGCGGGCCTCCGTGCCGAAATGACCGAGGACGCCCAGACACGCAATCCGGTCGCGGCCGCGCAGGCCGGCTCGATCAATTTCTGGGTGCGAGCGCTCGACTGCAAAGGAGCGCCGAAAGCCTGTTCAACGCTCATGCTGTTCGCCAATTTTGATCTGGGCCGTGAGGCGACCACGAAAGACTATAAAACCGTCAACGCCTTCAATGATCGTCAGGTCTTCGGCCGCGCCTATCTATTGCCGCAGCGAATGCAGGTGGGCGTCGATTATGTAGTTGAACTTGATGGCGGCGTGACGCCCGATCATATTTCGCGGAACATCGCGCGCTGGACGGACGTCATCGATGCGTTCATCGCGCATTTCAGCGCAGAAGCGGCAGGATCCTGACGCAGCGACCGTCGGTCAGCGCGCAGCAGCGTCGATCGCGGAACAGAGCTTATCGACTATTTCAGCGATGAGTTTTCCGTCCTCGCCCTCCGCCATCACGCGGACGAGCGGTTCGGTGCCGGACTTTCGGATGACGATCCGTCCGGCGTCGCCGAGTCTGGCTTCCGCTGCGGCGACTGCGCTCTTCACCGAGGGATCGGTCAGGGGATCGACGCTCCGGATGCGGACGTTGCGGCTTACCTGCGGCGTCGGCGTGAAGACAGACAAGGCGTCGCTCGCCTTCACCTTCTCGCCCGCGATGACGGCGAGCGCCTGCA
>CAZNXR010000329.1:0-3291 GCA_964576815.1 uncultured Caulobacterales bacterium
CCTCGCCGAGCCCGATCGCCCGGACGACCGCGGTCGCGAGCGCGTCCGCCGAGCCCGGTTTCACCAGAAAGCCCGTTTCGCCGTCAACGACGGTCTCGCGCGCGCCGCCATGATCGGCGGCGATTACGACCCGGCCCATGGCGCCCGCTTCGGCGGCGACGCGCCCGAAAGCCTCCGGCCTTGTTGACGGAGAAAGCACGACATCGGCGACCGAATAGGCCGCCGGCATGTCGTCGCAATGACCGACCAAGCGGATCATCCGGTTCAGCCCCAGTTCCTCTACCCCGCGCGTCAGGGAGGCGGCGTACCCGTCCCGCCCCTGCGCGTCCCCGGCGAAAATTAGCCGCAAATGCTTCGTCGCGCCAGCGGGCCAGGCCATTTCCAGACGGCCCATCGCCTCGATGGCGACGCCGTGGCCTTTCCAGTCGGTGAGGCGCGCGGGAAGCAGCAGCAGCGGCCCATCGCCCTGCTTTATTCCCCATTTTTCAAGCACCGCGGTCCGCCGCTCCGACGATATACGCCGGGGGTTGAATTCCTCGGTATCGGCGCCCCTGTGGATAATTATCAGGCGCGCGCCGGGGTCATTCGCCGCGCGGATCGTTTCGGCGGTAAAGCCGGAATTGGCGATCACGACATCGCCGCGGGCCATCGCCGAATTATAGAGGCGCTTCCAGGGCGAACCCGCGCGATAGGCGCCGTGCCAGGTCGTCACCAACGGAACGCCGGCGCGCCGCGCCGCCATCAGCGCGCTCCACGCCGGCGCGCGCGAGCGCGCATGGATGAGGTCGGCGCCGGTTTCGCCGATGAGATCGGCGAGGCGTGAGGCGTTCGCGGTAATGGTCAGCGGGTTCTTCGTGTGAACCGGAAGGATTGAAACGCGCGCGCCGGCCTGTTCCAGGGCCCCGATCATGCGCCCGCCTGACGTGGCGACGACCGCGCGCCCGCCGGCGGCGGTGATCGCGCGCGCCATTTCAAGCGTCGTGCGCTCCGCGCCGCCCGCGTCCATGGCCGGGATCACTTGCAGGATCGTTTTGTCGAACGCCATCGGCGCGCTTATAGGGCGAAGCGCCCCGGAAGGAACAAGCAGCGCCATTATGGAGCAAGCCGGTTTTCTCGACGGCCCGAACGGCCGCCTCGCCTATCGCGCTGCGCCCGGAGCAGGGCCGGGCGTCGTCTGGCTCGGCGGGTTCCGGTCGGACATGACAGGCACGAAAGCCGAGCATCTCGCGCGCTGGACGGCGGCGGCGGGCCGCGCGTTTCTCCGTTTCGACTATTCCGGGCATGGGGCGTCCGAGGGCCGGTTTGAAGAGCTTGTTCTTTCCAACTGGCTGGACGACGCCCTCGCCGTTTTCGACCGGCTGACGGCGGGACCGCAACTCCTCGTCGGCTCCAGCATGGGCGGGTGGATCGCCGCGCTCCTTGCGCTCGCCCGCCTTGAGCGAACCGCCGGCGCGCTTTTCATCGCGCCCGCGCCCGACTTCACCGAAGCGCTCATGTGGAACCGGATGACGGGCCCCGAGCGCGACGAAATCCTCAAACACGGACGCCTCGTCGAACGCTCCGACTATTCGCCGGAGCCGACCGTCATCACACGCGCGCTGATCGAGGACGGACGCAAGCACCTGCTTCTAGACGGCCCGATCGGCATTCGCCGCCCGGTTCGTATCGTTCAGGGCATGGCGGACCCCGACGTTCCATGGCGCCATGCGCTCGCCTTCGCAGAATGTCTGGAGACGGACGATCTTGAAGTGACGCTTATCAAGGCGGGCGATCACCGGCTTTCAATGCCGCATGAGTTGGCGCGGATCGTCGCCGCCCTCAAGTCGTTGCCATGACGCCGATGATGCGGCCCGCGACCGTCGACGACGCCGCCGAGATGGCTGCGCTGCTCAACTCAATCATCGCCATCGGCGGGACCACCGCCTATGAGGAGCCGTTCGATCGTCAGTCGATGATTGCAGCTTATGTCGCCGCCCCGAATCTCCTTTGCTCCACGGTCGCGGAAGACGTCGGCTTTCTCCTCGGTTTTCAGGGTCTTTTTCATCCGACGCCGGACGATCCGATGCCCGCGGGCTGGGCGTTCATCGCGACCTTCGCCCGCCCCGGACGCACCCGCGGCGGCGTCGGGCGCGCCTTGTTCGCGGAAACGCTCCGCATCGCGCGCGCGGCGGGCGTCAAGACGATCGACGCGACGATCCGCACCGACAATGTCAGCGGACTGGGGTTCTACGCGCGCCTTGGATTTGTCGATTACGGCCGGCTGAGGGCCGTGCCGTTGAAAGACGGAACGCCGGTCGACAGGATCAGGAAACGCTTCGATCTTTGACGGGCGGCGGCGGTCAGGAAAATTTCCGGACGAACATCGCGCCGGCGAGCGAGGATGAACGCCAGACGATCTCCGCCGGACGCGCCGGCGTCTCAAGATCGATGCGGATGGCGACATAGTCAGGAAGCGCGTCAGCGTTGTCGAGCTTCATCAGGCAGCCCGAGTCCGAAATATTGCGCACGATGCAGGCGATGCGGCGGCCGTCTTCGAGGATAAGCTCGCCGGCCTTGAATGTCGCCTGGCGGACATCGCGGCGGCGCTCGTCTGGCAGAACTTCATCAAGCGGATCGGGCTCGCGCTTGGCGGCGCGCGCTTTAAGGCTAGGCTTGTCCTCGCGGCTCATGGCGTGCGGTCGCCTTTTCCTTCCCCGGGCGGGGATCATGGGCGGAAACCGCTGAACAGGGCGTTAACCGAGGCGCCTTGTTCCGTTCGGCGCGCGGCGGGCGCTTCTCGTCGAAATGGGAGCGATTTTCGCCCATTCCCGGCGCAAACCGCCCCAGGAACGGGGTTGCGACATCTGTAACGAAGCGCTACAGGTGTCGCGACGATGACCTCTGAGGCTGATGACATGGCGATCGACCCTTCCCTGCAGCCGACCAAGCCGGAGCTTGCGGTCCTGAAGCTGCTCTGGCGGCGCAAGACGCTGTCGGCGCGCGAGATTACGGATGCGGTCGCGCCGTCCTTCAACTGGACCTATTCGACGATGCGCACCGTCATCGAGCGGATGTGCGAAAAGGGCCTCCTGAAGAAAAAGACGGCGGACGGGGTCAATGTCTATTCCGCCGCGATCGGCAAGGTCGCGCTGCTCTCGCGGATGATCCGCGACTTTTCCGACCGGGTGCTTGAACTCGACGCTGCGCCCTCGGCGGTGATGTTCGCCGACTCAAAGCTCCTCACCAAGGAAGAACTTGACGAACTCGAAGCAGCCCTCAGGGCGGAGGAACGCAAATGACGACCCTCCTTGG
>CAZNXR010000330.1:0-3270 GCA_964576815.1 uncultured Caulobacterales bacterium
AGGACCGCGCTCGCCGGATTTACGCCGGTGATCGCAGGGCCGGAAAAGACCCGCTGGGTCTCGACCTTTCACAACTGGATCAAGACCTGGTACGCCCCGCTGCTGTTTCGCCCGTTGAGCTTTTTCCGCGGTCTTCGCCTGTTGTTCGGCGACCACGCCATGTTCTTTCGTAAGGCCGATTTCAACGCCGTCGGCGGCCTCGATCCGCAGATGATGATCATGGAGGACGCCGATCTGTGCGAGAGACTTGCGCGGATCGGCCGCGTCCGGCTGATCGACCGGATCGTCATCACTTCGGATCGCCGCATCGCCGCCTGGGGCGGGATGAGGGCCAACTGGATTTATTTCAAAGTCGGGCTCTTGTGGACGCTCGGCTTTCACCGTGCGGCGGACCGCCGGTATCCTGACGTTCGTTAGGGCCTATTCGGCGCGCGCCCCGTCGCCCCATTCGCGCATCGCCGGCAGCGACCACATCGTGGCGCGCCACGCGTCGGCGAGCGGAGGCAAGTTCACCGGGCCGTAAGTCTGGAATCTCGAAACGACCGGCGCATACATGGCGTCCGCGATCGAGAACCGGCCAAAAAGAAAAGGTCCGCCGGCCCCGAAGTCCCGTCGGCAGGTCTCCCAGATTTCGGCGATCCGCGCGATGTCCCCGCTAACGCCGTAAGTCGTGTGGCGCATGCCTTCCCGCGAAAAATTCATCGGCCAGAAAGAGCGCAGCGCCTGAAAGCCTGAATGCATTTCGGCGGAAACAGATCGCGCGATCGCCCGCTTTTTCGGCGCTTCCGGCCAAAGGTGCTTCTCGGGGAATTTCTCGGCGAGATATTCCGCGATGGAAAGCGAGTCCCAGACCGCCGTATCGTCGTCGATGAGGCAAGGCACACGGCCCGAAGGCGAATATCTCGCGATTTCGCTTTTTGTCTCCGGACGATCGAGCCTGATGAGGCGCTCCGTGAACGCGATGCCGCTCGCCTTCATCATGAGCCACGGCCGCAAGGACCATGAGGAGAGGTTTTTGTCGCCGATGACGAGGCTGAGCATTGAGGCTCTCCTTGGTTCCCGGTCGCGCCGGCTATTCCGCCGCCTCGATGCGCTTGGGTTCCGGCGGGGGCGTCGGTCCGGCGGTGAGGAGATGCGCCTCGGCGCGGACGAATTGCGGCAGACGAACGCGCGCATCGCGGCGGCGCGGGAAGCAGGCGCAGGCGACCGTGCCGCGCCCCGCCTGACTTGCGATGGCGAGAAGACCGCCTTGCATTTCCATCAAAGACTTTGAAAGGGCGAGCCCGAGCCCCGCGCCTTTCAGCGACTTACCGAAATGATCTTCGATCAGTTCAAAGGGCTGGCCGAGACGCGCGAGGTTTTCCTTAGAGATGCCGGCCCCGTTGTCCGCTACGATGACGGTGACGCCGTCGAGATCGGCTTCGGCGGTGAGCGTAACGTCGCCTCCCTTCGGCGTGAACTTGATGGCGTTCGAAAGAAGGTTCAGCGCCACCTGCTTGACCGCGCGCGGGTCGGCGAACACCGCCGGCGCATGCCCGACGCTCGCGGTCAGTTTGACGCCGGCGTCGGCGGCGCGTTTGGCGACCAGCCGAACGCATTCATCGAGTATGCGCTCAAGCTCGATGCGTTTGGGCTCCAGGGTCAGCTTGCCGGCTTCGATGCGCGACATGTCGAGAATGTCGTCGATGAGCTCAAGAAGGTGCTGGCCGCTCGACAGGATGTCCGTCACATATTCGCGGTATTTCACGTCGCCAAGCGGCCCGTAGAGTTCGGATTGCATGATCTCCGAAAAGCCGTTGATGGCGTTGAGCGGCGTCCGCAACTCGTGGCTCATATTGGCGAGAAACTCGCTCTTCGAGCGGTTCGCTTCCTCGGCGCGGCGCTTCTCAAGTTCGTAATTGCGCATCGTCTCGGAGAGATCGCGGCGCGAGGCTTCAAGGTCGCTGACGGTCGCTTCAAGTTCGCGTTCTTTTTTCTTTTGCGCGCGCGCCTGGCGTTTCACGTCGGTGACGTTCGAGGCGACGCAGACGAGCCCGCCCTCGGCGGTTCGCCGGCGCGTGACGCGCAGCCAGCGATCGCCGCCGACATCGATCTCGACGCTCTGCTCGTCGATCGGCGCGTCCGGCGCGAACCACTGCGTGATCGTCTCGCCGCCGGCGCGCGCGGCGTTCGCAACCTCCGCGGCGGTCTTGCCGGCCGAAAGCGCTTTGGCGTCGATGCGAAAGATTCCGGTGAAGCGGCGATTCCAGGCCGCCAGGCGTCCATGCGAATCCCACAGGACGAAGGCGTCGGGAATGCTCTCTATCGCGTCCTTCAGTCGAAGCTCGGCCAGCGCGGCGGCAGGTGTTGCGGCTGCGGCCGCGGAAAGGTCGAACAGCGCTCCGACGCGATTGAAGCGCGTCGCGTCCGCGCTCGCGCGGAGATAAACGCGCGACCATCCGCCTTGCGGCTGTCGCAGGCGGACTGCGCCCTCGGTCACGCCCGATACGTCGCCCGACATGACCGCGAGCGCCGTGCGCAGATCCTCCGGATGCACGATCGCGGTGATCTCGCGCAAGGTGAACGTGCGGTCGCGCGCGCCGAGGCTGATGGGTTCGAGAATGCTGCGCGCGATCGTCACGGCGCGCAGGCTTGAATCAAAGCGCCACCAGCCGGCCCTGCCCGCAGTGAAAGCGGCCGTCGATTGATCAAGGGCGTCGACAGCGCTTGCCGCGAGGGCGGCGGCGCGGCTCTGGCGAATGAAGGCCGCCATCAGCGACGCGATGGCGATGGCGATCGCCGACAGAAGCAGCAGATAGAAAAACCACGGCGGCGTGCGCTCAAAGAGGTCATGGGCGGGCGCTGCGACAAGAACGGTTTCGCCATTGTCGAGCGGGCGCCAGGCCAGCGCAGCGCGCCCGGTCTTCAACGGCGCCTCGACGCGCCCGCGCTGCGCAAGCGTTAGGCCGCGCACGTCAGCCGCCTCGACACGAACCTCCTCGCGGCGGCCGGCGGCGGCGATGACTTCCCCTTCCGGCGACAGATGATACACGACCGCCGCGCCTTCGGGCCGGCAGGCGTTGATCGCCTCGCGGACCGGCTCGCCGGTCATTAGCGCGACATTGGCGACGCCGGCGCATTCAGCTGCGGCTTCGTTGACCCGCAAGGCGGTTTCGACGCGTCGCGCGGCGGTCTCGTCCTGCGCCTTTCCGAAAAAAAGCAGGGCGATCGCGCCGACAAGGAGGCCGGTCAGCAGCATCAACCGGCGCGGCGATAAAGCGCCCGCGGTTG
>CAZNXR010000331.1:0-3266 GCA_964576815.1 uncultured Caulobacterales bacterium
CTGATGACCCCAAAAACTACGTCACCCCGGACGCCGAAGGCGATCCGGGGTCCACCCCTCTCCACGGGGCACAAGTTGGACCCCGGGTTCGCGACTGCGTCGCGCCCCGGGGTGACGGTATTTCTTGGGGCGGCAGCCGCTCCGTATACAGATGAATCGCCGCTTCGCTAGAAGACGAAGCGCAGGCTCGCCATCACGCTCGATGCCGCGAAGGCGTCGCCGTCGAGCCTTTCGAAGTCGGGGCTGAAGGTCGTCGTCGGCGGAACGCTCGAGTCGAATTCCTTCGGGCCGTAGACGACTTCCGCCGTGCGGAAATAGGAATATTCGACGCCGATCGAGACGGAAGGCGACAGCGCGAATTCGACGCCGGCGCGGCCCTGATAGGCGAAGGCGGCGTCGCGCTGGCCGAGTTCGTTTTCGACTCGCGCCCCGCCGACGCCGACGCCGACATAGGGCGTCAGGCGCGAGGAATTGACGAGGTCGAAATAGACGTTCGACATCAGCGCCGAGACCGTGACGGCGCCGGCATCGGGAAGCGTCGCGGGAACGGCGCCGCCGGTCACCGCGACTTCGTCCGCATCGAGATCGAAGCGCCGGAATTCAAGTTCGGTGCGCGTCTTCGCATACTGAAAGCCGACCGCCGCGGACCATGCGACGCCCGCGCCGATGTCGGTCGATTTCGCCGTCGGCGGCGCGACCATCGGCAGAAAACTGGGGCTGTAAGAGAAATCCTGATCGAAGCCGTCGGCGAAACCGACGCCGGCGGCGCCGCGCACGTATAATCCGGTCTTGCGGCCGGCTTCGCCGGCGGGCGCATCATCTTGGGCCAAGGCTGGCGCAAAGGCCGGCGCAGCGGCGAGCGCGGCGGCGAAGAGGATCTTGTTTCGCAAGGACAACCCCGTCGGCTGGCGGGGCGAGGGCCCCTTCGAATCGAATGCGCCAACCTACCAAGCCGAAAGCGCGGCCGGAAGCCTACTCGGCCGCCGCACGCATGGTCCGGCCCGACACGTCCGCGTGGGCGCGCATGAATTTGGCGACCCGCGGCTGGATCTCTTTGCGCCAGCGTCCGCCGTTGAAGACGCCGTAATGGCCGACGCCCGGCTGGATATAGTCGGCCTTCAGCGCCGCCGGCAGGTTCACGCAAAGGTCGTGCGCGGCCTGCGTCTGGCCGATGCCGGAAATGTCGTCATTCTCGCCCTCGACCGTTAAGAGCGCGATATCGACGATCGCTTCGGGCTTCACGCGCCGTCCGCGATGCATGAACTTGCCCTCGGCGAGGGAGAATTCCTGAAACACCTCGCGGATCGTCTGGAGGTAGAATTCCTCCGTCAGGTCGATGACGGAGAGATACTCGTCATAAAAACTGCGATGCTTGTCGGCGCTGTCGCCGTCGCCCGCGACGAGATGCTTGAAGTAATCGTAATGGGCGTTGACGTGCCGGTCGTGGTTCATCGACAGGAAGGAATAAAGCTGCACGAAGCCCGGATAAACGCGCCGGAGCGCGCCCGGATAGGGCGCCGGCACGGTGTAGATCATGTTGCGCTCGAACCATTCGAAAGCGCGTTCCTGCGCCAGAAGGTTCGGCACGGTCGGCGAGCGGCGCGCGTCGATGGGGCTGCCCATGATGGTGATCGACGCCGGACGGTAAGGATCGCCGTCCTCCGCCATCAAGGACGCCGCGGCGAGGAGCGCCGGGCCGGGCTGGCACACCGCCATGGCGTGCGCGCCGGGGCCGATATGGCGCAGGAAGTCGATAAGGTAATCGACATAGTCGTTGAGATCGAACCGTCCCGCCGACAGCGGGACGTTGCGGGCGTTCGCCCAGTCGGTGATGTAGACGTCGTGGTCGGGCGCCATCGCCTCGACCGTGCCGCGCAGCAGCGTCGCGTAATGGCCGGACAGCGGCGCGATGATCAGGACCTTGGGATCGTCCGTAGACGAACCTTTCGCGCGCCGCAGCGCGGCCGGCTCGCGACGGAAATGGAGAAGGTCGCCGAAGCTTTTCGACGCCGCGATTTCGACCGAGACCGGAACCTCGGTCCCGTTCACGGTGACGGCGTCGAGGCTCCATTGCGGTTTCGGATAGCGGCGCGTCGCGTTTTCGAAGACATCGAACGCCGCCGCCGAGGCGCGCGCCACCCAGGTGTCCGCCATCGGATTCAAATTCGACCGCCAGAAACGGGCGCCGAGGCCTGCCGCCACGCGCGCAGGCGTCAACGCGGCGTAGCCGAGTTCGTAAGCAGAATAGAGCATGGGCCCCCGCGGGTACTCCTACTTAGCGCGACAGTTGGACCGCTTCCCCGCGCCGATCCGTCGCCTTCGTCAACGCAGTTTGACACGCAGCGAGTCGGCCGCGCAAGCGATATTACGCACCCGCAACATTACCGGCCGGTTGCGGCAATAGGCGGGATCTTGAAGAAATAGTGTAATGATATCTTATGGTTAACGAACGCGTGCCAGATCTGGTTGCAATCGGCATGAGCAGGTATTCCTTCCGCTCATCCCCGCGCATGCAGGGATCCAGAGCCACGTACGCCGCACATTGAAACCTTGGATTCCCGCTTGCGCGGGAATGAGCGGGGACAGCGCGCGTCTTAAGAAGATCGCGACCTGTCCTCGGACGCCGGCGCCGCTACAGCACGCGCCGGATCGCATCGGCGATCTCGGCCGGCGTCAGCGTGTCTTCGAGCGCGACCTTCAACGCGCCGGCGCGGTCGATGAGATAGAAAAAACTCGTGTGCTGCATCGTGTAGCCGAGCGCGGAATCCGCTGAGGCCTCGGGTTCGGCGAACACCTTGAAGTTCGTCTTCACGGCCTCGACCGCAATTCGCTCACCGGTGAGGCCGGTGATGCGATCGTCGAAGGCGAGAAAGCTCTTCAGCTTCTCCGGCGTGTCGCGGCCCGGATCGACGGTGATGAACAGCGGCGCGACCTTTTCAAGTTCGGCGGGCTTTAACTCGTTGAGCGCCGCGCTCAGCCTTCCGAGCGCGAGCGGACAGACATCGGGGCAGGACGCGAAGCCGAAATAGACGACGCCGACCCGGCCCTTGATGTCTTCATCACGCATCACCGCGCCGTCCTGATCGACGAGCGCGAAGTCCGCCGAGAACTGGTCCGAAAGCTCGATGACGCCGGGTCGGGGCCTCGCGTCCTCGGCCTCGCCGCCGCAGGCGACGAGAAACAGCGCGGCGGCGGCGGAAAGCAAACGGAGCATGGCGGTTTCCCTTTCGGCGGCGGCCCCTTAAGAGCGCTGATAGCGCCGCGGG